>DASSLE010000145.1:0-19920 GCA_035689725.1 Pseudolabrys sp. | reverse complement strand
GTTCTTGCTGGCCTATGAGCCTGCCAAGCGGCTCGCTCGCCTCAATGTTGAGCTCAATAGCGCACTGGTCGGCGTGCGGATCTTGTTCGAGGTGATCGACAGCGCGCCAAGCGAGCCGATCGACAGCAACAACCCCGACCTACAAATAAGAACGGCGCGTCTGGCGTTCGACGATGTGCATTTTGCATATCGGGGCGACGAACCGGTGCTACACGGAATGTCTTTTGTGGCTGAGCCGAGCAAGTTGACCGCGCTGGTCGGGCCCTCCGGCGGCGGCAAGTCGACAGTATTCAACTTGATCTTGCGCTTTTATGACGCCAACAGAGGCAGCGTCATCATCGACGAACAGGACGTCACCCAGGTGTCGCGCCGTTCGCTGCGCCGACACATTGCCTATGTTGGACAAGACGTGTTTCTGTTCCGCGGTACTATCCGTGAGAACATCGAGTTTGGCAAACCGGGTGCCAGCGAGGATGAAATCGTGGCGGCCGCAAAGGCTGCCTATGCGCACGATTTCATCATGTCGTTTCCGCGCGGGTACGAAACACCGGTTGGCGAGCACGGATTGCAGCTCTCCGGCGGCCAGCGTCAGCGCGTGGCTATTGCTCGCGCCCTAATCAAGAACGCGCCGATCATATTGCTTGACGAAGCGACCGCCGCACTCGACTCCGAATCCGAACTGCAGGTGCGCGAGGCAATGGAGCATCTTTGCCAGGGGCGCACGACTCTCGCGATCGCGCACCGGCTTCATACGGTGTCGCACGCCGACTGCATCTACGTAGTCGAGGACGGGCACGCGGTCGAATCCGGCCGGCACGATGAATTGCTGCGGGCGGGCGGCCGCTATGCGTCATTCTATCGGCTGCAGCTCAAGGAGCAGGAAACACGCAGTCCTGTCGTGGCGGTCGCATCGTCATGAGCGACGTGCGGTTGACGGCAATGCACCACACCTGATACGCACAGCCATCTTTCCCCTGGCTGCCTTATTGCGCGACCAGGCCATCCTTCAACCATACCGGTATCGAACGGCCAACTCATTATGACCGACAGCCGCTACGTCATTCCGCCCGCGCCACAATCCGCTATCGCGGTTGCAGGAACCGACAAAGTATTTCCGGTTCGCCGCATCTGGTGCGTCGGCCGTAACTACATTGAGCACATCCGTGAGATGGGGCAAGACGAACGCGCCCCGCCTTTCTTTTTTGCCAAGCCTGCCGATGCCATCGTTCCGGATGGCGGCACGGTGCCCTACCCATCACTGACCAAAGATATGCATCATGAGGTCGAACTGGTGGTCGCGCTAAAAAGCGGCGGCCGCAACATACCGGTCGCCAGGGCCAACGACTGCATTTACGGTTACTCGGTCGGCATCGACTTAACACGCCGCGACCTGCAGATTGCTTCACGCGACGTGAAGCGGCCATGGGAAATCGGAAAGGCGTTCGATGCTTCTGCGCCGTGCGGCCCGTTGATGCCGGCGAGCAAAATCGGACATCCGGCCAAGGGCAAGATCGTCCTTAAGGTCAATGGAAAGGTTCGCCAGGATGGCGACCTCGATCAGATGATCTGGAACGTCCCCGAAACGATCTCGAAGCTGTCGGAAATGGTGGCGCTTGAAGCCGGCGACATCATCATGACCGGCACACCGTCTGGTGTTGCCGCTACTGTTGCCGGCGACAAGATCGAGTGCGAAGTCGAAAGTGTCGGCAAGCTGACCGTGACCATCGGTCCGCCGCTGAAATAGCGCTAAAACCCGAGATAAGCCTGCCGGACGCGATCATCACCGAGCAACGTCTCGCCTGAGCCTGCGAGCGTGATGCGGCCGTTCTCCAGCACGTACGCGTAGGTCGCGAGTTTAAGTGATACCGCGACGTTCTGCTCGACCAACACGCAGGTTAGGCCGTCGCGATTGAGATCGCGGATACACCGAAGCACGCTTTGCGCGACGGTTGGCGCCAAGCCGAGTGACGGCTCGTCGAACATCACCAGCTCCGGTGCGCCCATCAGGCAACGCCCGATCGCGAGCATCTGCTGCTCGCCGCCGGAGAGCGTGCCTGCGGCTTGATAGCGGCGCTCAGTTAGCACCGGAAACAGCTCATAAACTTTCTCTAGATTTTGTGCGCGCGAGGCACGCGCACGCGAGAGCAGCGCCCCCATGGCAAGGTTTTCGACGACCGACAGCGATGGGAAAACCTGGCGGCCCTCGGCAACCTGGCCAATGCCGAGATCGCAAATTTTATGGCTTGGCCAGCCGGCAATATCCAGGCCGCGAAAGTAGACGTGCCCGCGCGTCGGCCTGTTCATACCGGCGACCGTGCGGATCAGTGAGGTCTTGCCAGCACCGTTAGCTCCGACGATAGCGATGATAGCGCCCTCCTCGATGTCCAGTGAAACTCCATCGAGCGCCTGCGCGTCACCGTGGAAGACGTCGAGGGTTTCCACCTTCAACATTACGCGACTGCCTCTGCGCCTAGATAGCTGTCAATCACCGCGCGATTGCGCACAACCTCACCCGGTGCACCTTCGGCGATCGCGGCTCCGTGGTGCATCACCAGAACGCGCCCGGCAAGCGCCATGACAGCGCGCATCACGTGCTCGATCAGCAGGATGGTGAGGCCGGTGTCACGATTGAGCTCTTTAAGGATCGCGACCATGCGGTCGGTCTCGGTCGGGCGCAGACCTGCCATCACTTCATCGAGCAGCAGCAATTTTGGATCGGTAGCGAGCGCACGCGCCACCTCCAGCCGCTTGCGGTCAGGCAAGGTCAAGCCCGAAGCGCGCTGGCCGCGTTTGTCGTAGAGGTCGAGGCGGCGCAGCACGTCATTCGCATGCAGGCGCGCATCCGTCACGTGATGCCGATGCAGCAGCGCACCGACGATGACGTTGTCCTCGACGCTCAAGGCTGGAAACGGCCGCACGATCTGGAAGGTGCGGCCAATGCCGCGCCGGCAAATCCGATCCGATGCGAGCCCATCGATCCGCTCCCCCGCAAAGGTGATGGCCCCGCTGTCTGGCGCGAATGCCCCGGCAATCATATTGAAAAGCGTGGTCTTGCCGGCGCCATTGGGGCCGATCACCGCGAAGATGCCGCCCTCGGCCACGTCGAAGCTGAGCCGGTCGACCGCGACCAGGCCACGAAACCGCTTGCTGACCGCGTCAATCGACAGCTGCGCGCTCATTTGTTGCGCTCCGTCAGGCCGATGCGTTTGGACAGCCACGGCCATACGCCGCCCGGCAGCGCCACGATCACCAGTAGCAGGCAGATGCCGTAAAACACCTGCTTGGCGCCCGGCAGATCGACCCCGAGCGCCGCCAGCGCGGCGGTGAGCGTTTCTGCCAACCCGGTCAGCACAAAAGCCCCAAGGATCGGCCCGAACAGCGTGCCGACGCCGCCGACGATCGGCCCCAGTATGATCTCAATCGAGCGCAGAATGTGAAACACCTGTTCGGGAAACAGGTTGTTGTAGAAAAATGCATAGATCACGCCGGCAAACGACGTCATGCCGGCCGAGATCACCACCGCCAGCATCTTGTAGTGGAAGGCATCAATCCCGGCGGAACGGGCGGCCATCTCGTCCTCCCGGATCGCCAGCCAGAAATAGCCGACGCGGCTTTGCAGCAGCGCGCGGCAGCCGATGAAGGCGGCTACGGTCGCCGCAAGAAGAATGTAATAGAACATCACCGGATAGCCGCGCAGCTGCCAGAGGTCGTTGTGGGCATATTGTTTGACCGGCAGGAACAGCCCGGACGATCCACTGGTCCAGCTCCAATGATCGAAGCCGACGCGGGCGAATTCAGCTAACGCTATTGTCAGAATGGCGAAATAGACGCCGGCAACGCGAAAGCGGAACGCCAGAAATCCGATGAAGGCGCCCGCCATAGCCGCGACTAGCACCGCGGCCAAAAGGCCCAGCCATGGGCCAATTCCGTAATGAATATAAAGGGCCGCCGCCGTATAGGCGCCGAGCCCGACATAAAGCGCGTGGCCGAGCGATAGTTGCCCGGCAAAGCCCATCATGATGTTCCAGCTCTGACCGATATAGGCGAAGTACAGGATCAGAATAAGCACGGTGAGCAGATAGTCGCCGGCGAACAACGGCACGGCCACCAGAACGATCAGCAGAGCGCCCAGCAGAAGCAAAGCGCGGCGCGGAATACCCTCGATCAGGCGAGCGATCATGCCGCCCTCTTGCCCATGATGCCCTGCGGGCGGAACAGCAGCACTAGAACGAGAATGGCGAAGGCGAACATGCTCTTGGCCGACGGCGAGAACAGCAATCCCGCCAGCGCCTCAGTGAGTCCGATCAGCACGCCGCCGACCAGCGCGCCCGGCATCGAGCCGAGGCCACCGGTGATGACGATGACGAAGGCGAGCAAGGTGTAGGCCGGCCCCAGCGCGGGCGTGACATCGATGATCAGCACCAGCATCACGCCGGCGGCGCCGACGCAAGCTGCGCCGATGCCGAAGGTCAAGGCGTAGAGGTGTTTGACGTCGAGCCCGACCACCAGCGCGCCGGTATAATTATCGGCGCAGGCGCGGATCGCGGTTCCGATCCACGTATACTGAAATAAAGCGAACAACACGATCGCGACCACGATCGCGGCCAGACCGGCATAAAGTTTGGTGGCATCGACAAGCAGCGGGCCAAGTTGGAAACTGTCATAGGCGTAAGAGACCTGCACGGTCCGCGCGTCCGGACCGAACGCGATCAGCAACAGATTGACGATGATGATCGCCACAGCGATCAGCAGCAGAAACTGGCTGGTATCGGGCCGGGTGATGAACGGGTTGATCAGGCGCACCTGTAGAATGTAGCCGAAGGCAAACAGCACCGCGGCGATCGGCACCAGCATCAGTAGCGGATCGAGGTGGAAGGCTGAAAACAGCGTGACCGCAATATACATGGCGATGGTCATCATCTCGCCATGGGCGAAGTTGACGACGCGCACCACGCCGAAAATCACCGACAGGCCCAGCGCCATCAGGCCGTAGACCAGGCCGGTCAATACGCCCCCGACGGCGACATTGAGATAGATATCTGCCGGCACGGATCGATCCTAATAACGCAATGCTCCGGCCGCCAGCGAGTGCAGCGGTCGGAGTGAGGTCGCACGAGGCCTGTCAGGCGCGCTTGTCGTAGGGTGTTAATGGCCATTCCGGCTTGCCGTTGGCCGCCTCCTTCGGCGCCACGGTGATCAGTTTGCCGTTGCGGTTCTGGATGGCGCCACCGATGATTTTGTCGTTCTGGCCTTTGGCGTCGAACTGGATGCCGGGGCCGATGCTGACGTTGTCCTTGATGTTGGTCGTGCGCACGGCTTCAGCCAGCGCTTTCGGATCGGCCGAGCCGGCGCGCTTGTAAGCATCGGCGGCGACCAGCAGCGCCTCGAAGGTGTAAACGTGGTTGGTATTCAGATTGACGCCCGGGTGCGCCTTGGCAAGCGCGGCGTCAAGCTGCTTCGACATCTTCTTGTTCGGATCGTACCAGGGCGCGAAGCTCAGCGGCCCGTTGGAGAGCTTGCCAAGAGTCTTGAGATACTGATCCTCGTACCAGCCCGGCCCCATGCTTAAGATCGCCATTGGCGTCCAGCGTTGCTTGACCAATTCACGGGTCAGCAGGATCGCATCGTTAAGCCGGCTTACCAACAACAGCACATCTGCTCCGGTGGCCTTGGCCTTGGCGACCTCGACCGACAGGTCTCGGGCGGCAGGATCATAGGCGATGGTCTCGACGATTTTATACGGCATGTCGAACTTGGGCATCATCGCGCCGATACCACCCTTCATCGCGGTGCCGAAGGTGTCATTGACGTGCATGAACACCGCTGTCTTCGGCGCCGCGCCGGTCGCCGCGAAAACTTCCTTCTGATCGACGAAGGCGTCGCGAAGGATCATCGGGGCGGTCGGGAAGTTGCGGAACACGAACTTGTAGCCCTGCTCGGTGATCGGCGGGGCGGCGGCGATATTGATGATGTAGGGGATGCCCTTCTGCTCGGCGACCTGCGCGATTGCAGTGCTCTGGCCAGAATCGAAGGCGCCGACCAGAAGCTGCGCACCCTCGCCGATCAGCTTCTCGGCCCGCGCCCGCGCGATTTCCACATTCGTTTCGGTGTCGGCATTCATGATCGCCAGATTCGGCAGCCCGAGATCCTTCAGAATCCCCGCCGTAATATCGACGCCACGCTGGCAGTCCTGTCCGATGCCGGCCTGGTAGCCGGAACGCGGCAAAAGCACGCCCACCTTCAGCGCTGCGCCCTGCGCATGCACAATATTGAATGGGGCTATGCCGGCGATGGCGCTCGCACCTAATCCAGCAGTTACAGTACGGCGCGTGACGCGCGCGCGATCAGAGTGCGGTTGGCGGCTCATGGTCTCCTCTCTGTCGGCCCTATGGCCGTTAGCGGCATCATGCCGGATTTTCGCTTGGCTGAACAAGCCAGAACAATGTCGAAGCTAGGCCGTTAAAAGCCTCTCAACTGCCGCAGCGATGCGGAACAACCGATGGTCATGGCCATTCCGCGCGACCAGCATAAGCCCTGTGGGCAGGCCTCCGTCACGTCGCATGGGGATCGTAATGGCGCAAAGATCGAAGAAATTCACAATCACCGTGTTGCGCAGCAGCATGGCATTCTTGCGGGCAAAATCATCCGCCGCCGCGACCTCGACCATCGTCGGCGCAACAATCGGGGTGGTCGGCCAAACCAGTACATCCAGATCGGCGATCCGTGCGTCCATCGAGCAAATCAGCCGTGCGCGGTCCCGCACCATATCGATATAATCGGCAGCGCTAACGTTACGCGCACGTTCGAGCCGCAGTCGCACATTCGGATCGATTTCATCGGCACGCCGCGACAGTAGATCGCGATGCACGGTGAAGGCCTCTGCCGGCTGCACACCGCCCTTGCTGTTGACCTGCACCATTCCGTCGATCTGCGACACCGTTTCGTTGGAGAGACGTGCACCAGCGCGCTTGAGCACATCGAGCGCCTGTGGAAAGCGCTTCCCCACCGTTTCATCCAAATTCTCTACCGGCATGCCTTCCACGACGCCGACGCGAAGACCCGCTAGTGGTGGCGGTTCGAGCAGCGCGTAGCTTTCGCCCGCCATTACTGAATCAGCCCGCGCGCACGCCTCGACCGAGCGCGCGATCGGCCCAATCGAGTCGATGCTATACGACAGCGGGAAGGCACCATCCGTTGGAATGCGTTGCCGGCTTGGCTTGTAGCCAACAATACCGCAGAGCGCGCCGGGAATGCGGCAGGAGCCGCCGGTGTCGGTGCCGATCGCGATCTCGCACATACCGTCGGCGGCGCAAACTGCCGCGCCTGAGGACGAGCCGCCGGGAACGCGCTTGCGATCGGCCGGATTGCCTGGTGTTCCGAAATGCGGATTGGCGCCGACCCCCGTATAGGCAAACTCGCTCATGTTGGTCTTGGCGACGATGATGGCACCGCCCGCCCGCAGCCGGCGCACCACTGGCGCGTCCGCAGCCGCCGGCTTAGCTTCCTCGGCCAGAATCTTGGA
Source organism: Pseudolabrys sp. (assembly GCA_035689725.1). Classification (GTDB taxonomy): domain Bacteria; phylum Pseudomonadota; class Alphaproteobacteria; order Rhizobiales; family Xanthobacteraceae; genus Pseudolabrys. Next base: position 12,398 of record DASSLE010000145.1, on the reverse strand, counting down.
GCCCGCACGCGTTATCTCGCCCGCGACGTCAAATAAATCCTTGATGCTAATAATCGTACCATCGAGTGGCCCCAGCGAAATTCCGGCTTTCGCGCGCGCGTCGGCGGCTTCGGCGGCGGCCTTTGCCTGCTCGCGATAGACGGTCAGGCACGCGTGCGCGCCCTCGCCTTTCGGGTCATCAATACGGCCGAGCGCGGCGTCGAGCCGTTCGCGGGCGGAGATGGTCTTCATGCTGCAACCCTGATCACGCCGGTCAACTGACGTGTGTTAATGCATACCCTGTGTCCGTGCGCTTTGCACGGCCTGTCATCGCCGCGCGAATTGATGGGAATTTTTTCAAGAAAAATAGCCGCCGTATTTCATCCTCAGAATTATCAACAGCAAATCTCCGGGCTTGCGTTGGCGAGTGGTGGCGATAGGCTTTCCAGCAGGTCAGCCATCTTCGGCTCCGCCGGACACGGATGGCCGCCATGACCGGCCTGGGCATGGGACGTGGATGCTGCTTGCAGTGTTCGTGGCTTATGTCTGCCGGCCCTGGCTCTCAGTAACTGGTACCTCCGCTGCAGGTTTCGGCCTGCGCGCCAGGAATGGATCCGAGAGCTTGTGACGGGCGGACGACGGTCTGCCCGTTATGGCTTTTGGGGCAGCCTTTCATTTCGAGTCGCGGTGTCACCAAAGTTCGTCGAAATTCAGCCGACGCGAGATCAATTTTTGCTGCGCGCAATATGAAATGAGCAAGTCGAGGCAACGCCGGTTGGCGTCTCTGCCGAATGGGGCGGTGTCGACCTTGTCAGTGGCGGGCACACCGGCAGCCTTTCTTCCCTCCTCCAGCAAACGGTAGAACTCGACGACGGCTTTCGGATTTGAGCGAGCAAGGTCATCCGTAACGACCACCATATGATTGACCGGGACCAAGCCATGCTTGGCATACCAGGCGCGCGCTGCCCCGTCCGGGTCAGGAATAACGCTTTGCAACCGCGGATCTTTCGGCAGCGCTGCGCCATAGATCGCAGCGTCTAACTCCCCGGCGATCAGCATATCCGTGATCTCCTGATCCGCGCGCGCGCGAATGACCCCCAGCGGATCGCGCGCTTCCGCCACGTGGCCGTCCTCGAAAGTCACCCACTGCACACGGCTGAGATCGATGCCATAGTCGTTTTCGAGAATGCCTCGAATCCATACGCCGGTGGTCTGACTGTAGGAGCGGACGCCGATACGCTTGCCTGGCAAGTCGGACGGTGAAAGTTTTCCGCGGTCGGCATTGAACAGCATGGTGCCGTGCTGGAAGCGCGCCAGCATCGCGGCAGGTAGCAAGGTCAGTCCTTTGTTGTGTTCTTTTGCCTGGAAATAGGTGACCAGCGCGATCTCGCTGGCATCGTAGGCATGCTCACGCACCATCGGCTTGAATGCCTGATACAGAGGCTTCACCTCGATGAAATCGAGCTTCAGCCAGGGCGACGCGATTTCCCCACGCTTGAGCGGCAGTGTGTGCGGATAGTCGCCAAGGGCAATTCGCAGACTCGTCGCGCCGGTATTTGCCATTGTGAAACGCCTCCGCTTACGCGCGCCAGCTCACCGCTTGACCGCCCGGCACCCAACCTAGTTTAACAATCCGGGTCGGAAAAGGAGTTGCGCAATGCCGGATCAGAAGACTGGGCTTGTTATCACCGCTCATCCCGGCGACTTCGTTTGGCGGGCAGGCGGCGCCATCGCGCTGCACGTCAAGCGCGGCTACCGCGTCAAAATCGTCTGCCTGTCGTATGGAGAACGCGGCGAGAGCCAATTCGCCTGGAAGGAGTCGGGCGCGACACTGGAAAAAGTGAAGGCTGGCCGCAAGGACGAAGCCGAGCGGGCTGCGCAATTGCTTGGCGCCGAAATCGAATTCTTCGACTGCGGCGACTATCCGCTCAAGCTCAACGACGTCCACTTCGACCGCATGGTTGATATCTATCGCGAACTCAATCCTGCATTTGTGCTGACCCATGCGCTCGAAGACCCATATAACTTCGACCATCCGAACGCCGCTCATTTCGCCCAGGAAACACGCGTCGTGGCACAGGCCATGGGTCACAAGCCCGACGCCAAGTACAAATATTCTGCGCCGCCGGTGTTTTTGTTCGAACCGCACCAGCCTGAAATGTGCAACTACAAACCGAATCTCATTTTGAAGATCGACGAGGTATGGGAGCAGAAGTACAAGGCCTTTCAGATCCTCGCGGCCCAAAAACATCTATGGGCATACTATGAGCGGGTCGCACTCAATCGGGCCATCCAGGGCAGCCGCAACACCGGTGTGCCAATGACCTATGGTGAGGCCTACCAGCGGCTTTTCCCGACCGTGGAGGAGATTTTGAAATGAAGCCCGTCGTCGTTCGTAACATCAAACGCGCCGACAGCAATGCCATTGGCACATTCGCCGCGGTCGGCGTTTCCACCGCACATGAGGCGCTAGGACGCTCGGGGCTGATGAAGCCCTATATGCGGCCGATCTGGCCCGGTGCGCAGATCGCAGGCCCTGCGGTGACCGTGCTGGCACAGCCGGGTGATAACTGGATGATCCATGTGGCAGTCGAGCAGTGCCAGAAAGGCGATGTCCTTGTCGTCGGATGCACCGCAGATAATACGGACGGTATGTTCGGCGAATTACTGGCAACAGCGTTGCGGGCGCGCGGAGTGATCGGGCTCGTCATCGACGCCGGTTGCCGCGATGTGCGGCCGATCTCCGAAATGCGTTTCCCTGTTTGGTCGAAGGCTATCTCGGCCAAGGGCACGGTGAAGGCGACACTTGGCGCGGTCAACATTCCAATTGTGTGCGCAGGAGTGAATGTCGAGCCAGGCGATGTCGTGGTGGCCGACGATGATGGCGTGGTGGTGGTCCCGAAAAAGCTCGCTATTGAGACAGCGCAGAAAGCGCAGAAGCGCAAGGATGATGAGGACGGCAAGCGTAAGCAGCTCGAGGCCGGCACCCTCAGCCTCGACATGTACAAAATGCGTGAACCGCTTGCGAAAGCAGGATTGGTCTACATCGACCATTCGGAGGACTCCTGATCGCTGGCGTGCATAACACGCGCTTAATGCACATATGAGCGACACATATATTTTTCGCGTCGCGTTCGGCGCCAACAGTGCGAATCAAATTCAAAATTTTTCACATTCGCGACGCGATCAATATCGACTGCGCTCGTAATGACGTTCAGCTGTCTTAAAGCGATGCCAACTTATTTACTCGTCGCTAACCTTCGCTTAAAATACACCGGGACAAAGCCGAAAACTGAAGCGTCTTCTTAACGGGGGGGGACGGTACTTTGCTGCCATCATGCATGGGTGATGCCTGTTTTGGGCCATCTCCGGTCTTACTGGTGAGAATCGTGGTCACCAAAAACAGTGCGGTCCAGGCTGGCAAGCAGATGCTCACCCAACATGCCAAACAGCACAATGAGAACCGCTGGCGATTGCGATCAGTGAGATAACCACATGCACGATCGTAAAAGTGTGGATAGATAGGCCAATAATCATGGCGTGCCTCCGTCGCGGCGTATGCAAGGGACCGGCCCGCATACTTTCTCAGACAAAGGCACCAAACACAATGCGATGAACGCCATGCCGCCTAACGGTTAGCAGCGCTCCAAGGAGCGATTCTGCGCCCCGCCCATTTCAGCAATGAGGTGAGCGAGACTCCGAGCACCATCAGCACGATTACCGGAACAAAGGTTTTGTCCATCTCGAACACGTTGGCGTATTTGGTGATCATGAAGCCGAGGCCCGAGATAGTGGTGTAGAATTCGGCAATAATCATGCCGATCAGACCACGGCCGATGGCCAGGCGAATTCCGGCGATGATGTATGGGACAGCGAATGGCAGCAGCACGTCCTGCCACACTCGCCATTCGCTCGAGCGGAATGAATGCGCCACCTCAAGCATGTTCTTGTCGCATTCGCGCACACCCTGATAGGTGTTGATCAAGACTGGAAAAATCGCGAACAAGAATACAACGATAATTTTCGCTTTCAGGTAAATGCCGAACCACAGTACGAGCAGCGGCACCACTGCGACCAAAGGCGTTGCGTAAAGGGCGTTAATCGGCAGATCGAGTGCCCAGTCAAGCCAACGGACGCGCGCCATCGCGATTCCGAGCGGGATGCCAACGATGAGCGCAATGCTCAAGCCATAGAACATGACCTCCAGGCTTTGCGCGAGAAAGTACGGCAGTTCACCCGACACAGTCGTCGCGTAAAAGGCGGCGGCGATCTTCGTCGGATAGGTAAAGAAGATCGGGTTGATGAAGGGCCCGACGATCTCCCAGACGACAAGGATCAGCACGACGAAACCATAACGGAATAGTGCGGGCCGTTCCCACCATGACGCCTTGATGGCTTCTACGGGTGGCGCGCCGTCTGCGAGACGGCCACTATGAATCTGATTGGCAACGCTCATCGTGTTCTTTCTAAAGCGCCGTATCGTTCCTTTAGTGCACCGGGCGCCACCCGACCAGGCGGCGCCCGCCGATTTCTCGTCGAAGCCGCTCAGAAGGCCGCCGTCGGACAGATCGGACCTTTCCATTCGCCGACCTGTTCGATCGCTTTTTTCGCGAAAGTCGTGTCGACGATCTCGTCATATTTGGGCGTCTTGCCTTCTTTGATATTGCCGACTTTGGTCATTAGGTCGGCAGTGAAATTGACACGCTCGGGGCTGAGCCCGCTATTGGCGTCCCAGATGCATTCCTTGACCATGAAATCGAAACTTTCGGACAAAATCTTTTCCGGATAGCCGGTCTGCTTGACCAGGATCGGCAGGATTTTTGCTTTATCCGTGTACATGATTCTGGTCGCCTCGATGTTGGCTGTGACGACTGCCTGCACTATCGCGGGCTTCTCCTTGATGGTTTTTTCGGTTGCCGACAGGAAAGTGTAAAGCGTCTTCGGCTGCAGCTCCCACATGCGCCCGATGGCGTGCAGGTCCGGCACTTTGCTCTTCGCCAGCATTTCCTGCTCAACGTGCAGGATCGCGGTATCGACTTGGTTGGCAACCAGCGCCGGGACATCTTCGCTCGCGATACTGACAAAGTTGACGTCCTTGGGATCGATCTTGGCCGCGCGCAGCACGCTGCGGCTGAGGAGGTCGGCAAAACCGCCCGGCTCCTGGATGCCGATGCGTTTGCCTTTAAGATCGGCCATCGTCTTGATGTCGGCGCGTACGACCATCGAGGCTTCAAATTTCGGCAGGTTGGCGGAGAGAGCCTTTACCTCAGCGCCGTTGGAGCGCCCGATAATCGTCGGCGCGCCGGGGGTGAGTCCAAAATCGATATTGCCCGCCAGTAGCGCGCGATAGACCTTCACTCCGTCGCCGAGTGACACAATGTCAACGTCGAGGCCGGCTTTTTTGTAGAGACCGAGCTCCTTGGCGACGATCACCGGCATATGCACGATGTTGGGCGGTGACGTCGGGATGCCAATAACGATCTTTTGCTGCGCGCTAGCCGCAGTCGCCAGCATAAGCGCAGCCGCAGCCAGCAACGCAACACTCGAACAAAGTTTGTGCATCCCATCCTCCCGAATTATTTTTATAAGATCATCCGACGCGCCCAACGGCGCCGCACAGACCGCGGGATTACCCGCTGAAATAACCATATTGCCCGATCACACCCCTAAAAACAACGAAGGCGGCCCTGTAATCCGTCGGTGCCGCCTTCCCGCCTCAGAAGCCCTGCTTTTGACCATAACAACGGGGCGTGCCTAATAGCGTCTTACAATGTGTCCGGCTGTAACCATGGCCAAATTCGTTGCCGAGTACGGCAAAGATAGCGAACTGCCCGCAGCTGATGGCCGGCTGGACGGTCCGGCCTTTCACCGCAATCACGAACCTATCTGGTCGGCGGTTGCCGCGTTTTTGGAACAACAAAATGGAGACGTTCTGGAACTCGGCAGTGGCACCGGCCAGCATGTAACCGAATTTGCGTGTCGCGCACCCCGTCTGACCTGGTGGCCGAGCGATATTTACGACTCGCATCTGAAAAGTATCGCCGCTTGGCGCGCGCATTCAGGTCTTAAAAATCTGCGTGCGCCGCAACGCATCGACCTCGCCGATCCCGATTGGAATTGGCGGGGAGGCGAAGGCGCCCGCCGGCCCCTCGCGGCCATCCTCTGCATTAATGTGCTGCACATCTCGCCCTGGCTTGTATCGCAAAATCTGTTTTCCGGCGCCGGACGACTATTGCGCTCAGACGGTCGTTTGTTCGTCTATGGCCCATTCATGCGCGACGGCGCACATACCGCGCCAAGCAACGCCGCCTTCGATGCCACTTTGCAAGCGCAGAATCCGGAATGGGGCGTGCGCGATATCCGCGATCTGCGTGCGCTCGCAGATGACGCTGGCCTTTCACTCACTAAAATCACGCCGATGCCGGCCAACAATCTGGTGCTGGCATTCGCGCGCGCGCTTCGACAGAATTGATTAAACGACAGAAAAGAAAGAATGAAGCCCATGGCAGCCGAACCCATTCACGACATCGCTCATCTTGGCCATGTCGAAATTCTGACCCCAAAAATTGAGGAGAGCCGCAAGTTCTTCATTGACGTAATGGGGATGACAGAGAGCGGCGAGAAAGGCGACAGCGTCTACCTGCGCGGCTGGGACGACTATGAGCGTTATTCGCTCAAGCTCACGGCCTCGAAGACCTCCGGTCTTGGTCATGCCGCTTTCCGCACCCGCTCGCCCCAGGCGCTGGAACGGCGCGCCGCCGCGTTGAAAGGTTCCGGTTTTGACATCGGCTGGAGCGACGGCGACCTTGGCCACGGCAAGGCATTCGTTTTCAAGGATCCCGACGGCCACAAGTTCGAGATCTACTACGAGACCGAATGGTACGACCCGCCGCCGGAACTAAAGCCCGCACTCAAGAATCAGGCCCAGAGATATCCAGCGCGCGGCATTAATACGCGCCGGATCGACCACTTCAATGGTCTCGCTGTCGACATCAAGGCTAACCGCGAATTCTTCCAGAACTATCTCGGTTTTATGCTGACCGAACAAATTGTGCTCGATGACGGTACAGAGGCCGGCATGTGGATGACCGCGACCAACAAAAGCTATGATTTCGCCTACACACGCGATCAAACTGGCACCAAGGGGCGCCTGCATCACGTCACTTTCGCGCTCGATTCGCGCGAGGATGTGCTGCGCGCGGCAGACATCTTTCTGGAGAATGGCGTCTATATCGAGACTGGGCCGCACAAGCACGCGATCCAGCAGACCTTCTTCCTTTACGTTTACGAGCCGGGCGGCAATCGGGTGGAAGTCGCCTGCGCGGGCGCGCGGCTCGTGCTGGCACCGGACTGGAAGCCGATCCGCTGGACCGAGGCAGAACGCAAGAAAGGACAAGCCTGGGGGTTACAGACAATCAAATCGTTCCACATCAAGGGAACGCCACCGGTGCCTGGCGTTCCGGACTCCTGAGAGCCGCCATGAGCCGCCGCAACACCCCACGCATTTCGTTCATCGGTTTCGGCGAAGCCGGCCAGGCGATTGCTTCCGGCTTGCGTGATGCTGGCATCGAACGTATCGCCGCTTGGGATATTCTGTTTCCGGACCCGGCTGGCGCACCACTGAAAACCGCAGGCGAATCGATCGGTGTTCGCATGGCCTCATCGGCGGGCGACGCAGTAAGCGAAACGGACATGGTCATCTCGGCGGTCACGGCTGCGTCAAGCGTAGACGCCGCGCGCTCGGTTGCGCCGCATTTAACCGGAAACCCGTATTATCTCGATATCAATTCTGTATCGCCCGGCCGCAAGCAGGAAACCGCAAAGCTGTTAGGCGAGCGCGCCCGCTATGTCGACGTAGCCGTTATTGCCGCGATTCACCCTGCCCGCCACCGTACACCATTGTTGATTTCCGGCCCGCATGCAGAAAAAATTTCGCCACTGCTGCGCGAACTAGACATGCAACTATCGGTCGTCAGCCCCGAGATCGGCTCGGCAGCGGCAATCAAGATGATCCGCAGTGTCATGATCAAAGGTATCGAAGCCCTGACGCTTGAGTGTTTCCTCGCGGCCAGCCGGGCCGGCGTGCTGGAGGAAGTAACCGCATCGCTTAAGAACAACTACCCGACGCTCGATTGGACAAAGATTGCCGACTACAACCTGGAGCGCATGGCTAGCCACGGTGAGCGTCGAGCCGCCGAAATGGAAGAGTCGGCGGCGACCTTGCGCGAACTGGGCCTCGACCCGCTAATGGTCTATTCAACCGTCAAGCGCCAGCGTGAAATGGGCGCAATCGGCAAGCGGGAAGCAGTGCGTGAAACGCTGAAATTGGGCCGCGCCGCCATCCTCAACGCCATCAGCGCCGTGGCCAAAGGTCGGCATTAAATTGCCGGCCACATGAACGGGCGTTCAGGTTCGTGTCGTCCCAAACCGCAAATTTCTTGTAATCGTCGCGTGTCACCTCCTACTATGTTCCGTCCAATTGTCGGGAGGAATGACATGAAGATCAAAAACCTTGCCTATGCCACTTTCGTTGCCGCGGCTGCCGTTGCATTCGTGATCGGTTCGGCCGTGCCCAGCGAAGCAGCCAAGAAAAAGAAAGCAGCGGCTGCACCACCACCGCCGCCGCCGGCGGCGTGCTGGGGGACTGCCCCAGGTTCGGTTTGCGCGACCAAGGGCGGACAGAAGTTTACTTATTTCAACTCCTGCTACGCGATGATGGACCAGGCGAAGTCAGCTACACCGGGCGCGTGCAAAGCCGCGAAGGGTGGCGGCAAAAAGAAGGCTAAGAAAAAGAAGTAAGCCACTCGGAAACAACAACTGAAAATGGACGGGCCGCTGCGACACAGCGGCCCGTTTGTATTCCAGCGCGCCAGTCTTATTTCTTGCGCGGCGGGATTTGCAACAACTCCGCGATCTGTTCGTTGGTCAGCGGTTTTTCCAGGAACTTCAATTTCACGGCATCGGCGATGGCACCATCTAGGTCGGCAAATTTGTCGGTCTGCATCGTTTCTTTCGGCTGGAACTTGTCCATTGATTCCTTCAGCAATTCGACCGGCTGATTCATCTTCTTGGAATACATCTCGACCGCTTTGGGGTCGGAATACATCCAATCCACGGCTTCGCGATAGGCATCCATAAAGCGCATGATCGCGTCGCGCTTGGTTTTGAGCGAATCGGCATTGACGATTAACGTGCGCACAGTTTGCCCGCGTAGAGACGGTACGTCGCTGCCATGAGCGACGATGCGGATTTTGCCTTCCTTGAGCTCCCGCAAACCGAACGGCGGCGCTGCCCAACCGATATCAACCTGGCCGGACATCACTGCGGTCAGTGTAGCGGCCGGACCGCCGGTGGCAGTCGGCTTGGCCTTGGCACCGAGTTCGCTGACAAAAGCGACCACAATATTGTTCGAGCTCGACCCGTTGGTCGAATAGGCGATGGTGGTCTCAGGCGTGGCATCCTTCAAGCTTTGCATTTTGGAATCCGCCTTAACGTACCAGTAGAGGTCGCCTGTACCGGTAAATGCCGGCGCCAAAATGCGCACCGGAGCGCCTTTCGAGAAAGCGCGCATGGCACCAGCAGCGCCGACGCCGGCGCCAATATCAGCGCTGCCTGAGATGACTGCCTGGATGGTTTCGCCTGCGCCTTGCGTACCGGTATTTTCCAGCACGAGTCCGTGCTTCTTGAAGATGCCGGCGTCCTGGCCGAGCGTCGGGGCCTGGTTTTCCCAGTTGTTGATTTGCCCGATGACCAGCTTGAGCGTGTCTTCCGCGGATGCAGAGCCGGCATTCAGCGCAAGCGGCACAACGAGGCCGAGGACGCCTACAATTCTCTTGAAGGTCTTCATGCGGTTCCTCCCTCCATGATTGTTTTGTTTTGTCGCTCCCATGGTGGGCATCATTCAACACCGGGAGCGGCCCACGGGAAAGCCTAATTTGTCAGCGCCGCCGCCTCTTCGCGGCACGCTTTGGCTTGGTTTTGGCGCGCGCCGGCTTGGCTTTTATGCGTGCCGCTTTGGCATATTTAGCCGCAGTCGCACCACCGCCGACCTTGTTGGCCACCCGCATCGACCAGTATTCCCACGAGCGCGTGAGGCCCGTGGTCTTGGCACTAATCTGACCGGCCAATTTCGTTTCGCCCGGAGAAAGCGTGGCGATGTTGGACCCGATCGTCATGGCGCGCACTTGGTACTCGGCATTGCGCGCTGAAAAGACCGACCGAAACACGCAATCGCGCACGCTGGTACCGGCGACGGTGACCCCGTGACGCATCATGAGCACTATCCAATGCTTGCCGAGCGCGCGGGCAAGCGAGGCACCCTCCTCCGGCTTTACCACGAGCATGTTGGTGTCGCCGAATTCGTCGCGTTGGTCCCAAAACGGTGGCCGGATGCCACCGACCGCGCCGAGATGGAAAATCGGCATGTAGTCGGTACCGGTCGCAAGCAACGGCATGAAGGCCGGGCAATGATGATGGCAAACCGAATTCACATCAGGCCGCGCCTTATAGATTTCGCCGTGGATCACCCGCTCGGAATATTGCCCGACGCCCGGATCACGCAACGGTTGTGAGTTAATGTCGTATTCGATGAAGTCCTCGGGCGTCACTAGCTCGGGTGCGCGCGAGCGCGACAGTAGATAGCGATTGGGATTGTCCGGATGCCGCATGCTCACATGGCCGAAGGCGTCGATCACGCCTTCGTTGGCAACAATACGGTTGGCGAGCGCAAGCTCGCGGCGGGCTTCGATAAGCGTATTGGGCACTGAGGTTTCCTCTCAAAGGCGCTGACTGTGTCCCGCATTATAGGACAAGGTCAGAGCTGAGCCAGCGCGGACGGTGCTTGACAGATGACGGCCATTGGGCCCGCATGCGGGCATGGCCGCAACCGCGCAAATCGTCATTGACCGCGTCAACCACCTCTATCGCCCGCCGCGGGGGCGCGAAGTCCTGGCGCTTGACGAAGTATCGCTCGCGGTCGCCAACCGAGAGTTTGTCGCCTTGCTCGGACCTTCCGGTTGCGGCAAGTCGACGCTGCTTTATCTGATCGGCGGCTTTTTGCCGGTCGAAACGGGCGCCATTCTGATCGACGGCAAAAAAGTTGCCGGACCAGGCCCCGACCGCGGCATCATCTTCCAGCATTTTGCGCTATTTCCCTGGAAAACAGTGCGCGGCAACATTCTCTACGGGCTCGAACGTCAAGGCATGCCGAAACAAGAGCGTGAAAAACGCACGATGGATTTCATTGAACTGGTCGGGCTTTCCGGTTTCGAAGACAGCTATCCTTCGCAGCTTTCGGGCGGCATGAAGCAGCGCACCGCGATCGCGCGTACGCTCGCCTTCGATCCCAAAATCCTGCTGATGGACGAGCCGTTCGGCGCACTCGACGCGCAGACCCGTGGGTTAATGCAGAGCGAGTTGCTGCGCATCTGGCAGCGCACGCCGAAGACGGTGATTTTCGTCACTCATGACGTGCAGGAAGCGGTCTATCTCGCTGATCGCGTGGCGGTCATGTCGGCGCGGCCGGGCCGCATCAAAACAATCGTCGATACCAAATTCGACAAGAACGATCCCGACATCTTCAAGAACAAGTTCTTCGTCGAAAAAGTGGATGAAACCTGGAACCTGGTGAAGGAAGAAGCCATAAAGGCACAAGGCAAGCGCGCGCCATGAAACAGATCATGCGCTACCTCCCGCTACTGCTCCTAGCAATTGCTTGGGAGATCGTGGCGCGGCTGGAGCTGGTCTCGAGCACGGCACTGCCACCTTTGTCCGATGTGATCGCTGCCTGGGTCGACATGATCAAGGACGGCGAGCTCGTAAGCAATGGAGCGTCTTCGCTCTATCGTGCCGGCGCAGGCCTGGCGCTCTCGATTGTGGTCGGCACCTTCCTCGGCATCGGCATGGCATGGTGGAAGCCGGTGAATGTGCTGGTGGCGCCGATCGTAGAAATCTTTTATCCGCTGCCGAAATCGGCGCTGATCCCGGTGACTGTGATCTGGCTCGGATTCGGTGACGGTTCGAAGATTTTGCTGATTTTCCTCGGCTGCATGCTGCCGGTAACGATCGGCGCTTTTAATGGTGCTCGCTCAAGCGAACAAGTACTGGTGTGGTCGGCGCGCAGCATGGGCGCGAGCCGGCTGCGTATGCTGTGGGATGTCGTGGTGCCGAGCGCCATGCCTGAATTGCTTAATGGCATCCGCACTGCGCTCGCGCTCTCCTTCATTCTACTGGTGTCGTCGGAGCTGATCGTCGCGCAGAAAGGCTTCGGCTACCTAATCGGATTTCTCGGGGCCAATGGCACCTATGACGCGATGTATGCGGTGGTGTTCACCGTCGCATTTCTCGGCTTCGCCGCGGACCGCATTTATCAGATGTTTGTGCATCGGATGCTGCTATGGCGGCAATAGATACCCCGCCTG
>DASSLE010000144.1:0-7232 GCA_035689725.1 Pseudolabrys sp. | reverse complement strand
ACCATACTCTTGGGCCAGCGGCTGTCGTAGCAGCCGATATGTGCCGACCACGGCCGGCCGGTTCAGAGCGCCGCGGTCGCGCGCGGCATGATCGAGCACCAACAGGTGGTCGCAGATTGCGTCATAACCATCGATATCCCTACGGACGAACAGTCGTGCCGGATTGGGGATGGCCGCTCCTTCCTGAAAAAAAGCCCGATAGCGCAGTCTTTGCGCCTGCCGCACTTCGGCGGCGGTTTGTGCCAGCCGCACTTCCAGTGAGCCCGATGCGGCCAAGGCTTTGTGAAGGCCGGTGTGCGCGGGCTGCCCAAGTCTGCAATCCGCCATAAGCCTGCAGCGACGAAATAATGCCTGGCACCCCGGGAAAGGTGGGCACCGGGCGAAACCGCTCGAGGAGGGTGCGCTGAGGCTGGGAAGTGGCGCGCTCGGCGATGGGCATTGGGTCCTATTCGACGTTAAATGCGCGAAATCGATCCGTTTGGCCGGGTTTCGAGATAAGCCCGGCCCGACGCGGCATTCAACACTTCGCGCAGCTCGCGATCGAACGATTTTACCAGCAGTTCGTCCAGCCCGGCGCATTTCGTCGGCCAGAGCGCGATAGGACATGGGTTCTGCTAGGTGCGCGCGCCCCACACGTTCCGCCGGGCTCGATCGGAGAATGCCGGCCAAATGTGTTGGCCGGAAATCTGGCTTTTTCAATGTGAACCCGCGCTGGACCGGTTCGTATGCGCCAGTGGGACGTCGGCACCACCAGAAACATTACCCCCGGCGGCATTAACGGCTCGGAGGGGATCGTCTCAAAAAAACTTGATGCGCTGTATCGCTGGCCCTTCCAAGAACTGGATCAAAGTGAAGAATCCGAAGGCACCGGTGGCTATGCGTATTATTATTATGGTTAGTCAGCCGTGATCATCTAACCCAAAATACATTTGCGACGAATAGCCCCAGACCCATCCGGTTTCCTAGGGTCGCCGCAAAGGCCACCGTGGCCAATATGCGAAGCAGCATAGAGTAGACTGCAGCAATTAAGGTTTGCTTATCGGATAAACTCAAATTGCATCTGGGTGCTCGTGGCCCCCAGGCATCCGGAAGATTGACGTAGGTTTTGGACATCCTCGCGCGAGTGAACCGAACGCTGTGCGTGATCGCGGCTACACCGCGAACGAACAATTCAGCAACATTGGTAAGCGCGAGCGGCACCGATGCGCTTTCCCCGCAGATCCTTGGCGGTTTTGATGCCTGCTTTGCGATTCACATAAAACGAGGCGAAGCGAAACAATCGCGAGGCATAGACCGGCAGGCCGATAATGTCGGAGTCCTTGCGTGTCACCTGCGCCGTGAACTTGGCAAAGGACATCTCGGACACGTCCCGTTCGCGGTTGAAGGTGAAACGCGAAAAAATCTCATGGTGGCCAAGCGTGAGCCAGTTCGCCTCGATGCCTTCTGCGCGTACCAACCCAAGGCGGAAATCACGAAAATGGTCGTAATTAATCAGTGGTGGCGATGGTGAGAGCAACGCTCATGGTCTCACCGCACCTTCCGTTTCGCCTCGATCTTGTCCCAGATTAGCGCCGCGACGTCGGGCCCCCCAAGATTCTTGATGGCGCGGATTCCTGTTGGCGAGGTGACATTGATCTCGGTGAGATAGCCGTCGATAACGTCGATGCCGGCGAACAACAATCCACGATCGCGCAGGGCAGGGCCGATGCGCTTGCAAATTTCCGTTTCGCGTTTGGTCAGCTCAGTTGCCGACGGCGCGCCGCCGCGCACCATATTGGAGCGCAAATCGTCGGCCGCCGGAATGCGGTTGACCGCACCGGCGTATTCGCCATCCACCAAAATAATGCGCTTATCGCCGTGCTTGATGTTGGGCAGAAATTTCTGCACCACCCATTGCTCACGGAACGTAGTTGCGAACAGGTCGTAGAGAGAGCCAAAATTCAGGTCCTCACGCGCAAGCCGGAAAACGGCCTCACCGCCTTTTCCGTAGAGCGGCTTCATCACGATATCGCCGTGCTCGGCGCGGAACGCTTTGATCTCGGTGAGATCGCGCGAAACCAGCGTTGGCGGCATCAGATCGGGAAATTCGGTGACGAATACCTTCTCCGGGGCGTTGCGCACGTGCGCCGGGTCATTGACCACCAGCGTCCTGGGATGGATGCGCTCGAGCAGATGCGTGGTCGTCACATAGGCGAGGTCGAACGGCGGATCCTGGCGCAGCAGGACCACGTCGAACTCAGCGACTTTCGCCCGCCGTGGCTCATCCAGCGTAAAATGGTCGCCGGGCTTGTCGCGTACGCTCAGGGACTCGATATGGGCAAAAAGGCAGCCGTTGAGCAAAGCCAACCGATCAGGCGTGTAGTAGGCAAGCTGGTGACCGCGTTTTTGCGCTTCCAGCAGGAGGGCGAAGGTCGAGTCCCCTTTAATATTGATCCGCTGGATCGGATCCATTTGCACCGCGATTTTCAGGCTCATGACGACCTTTAGGCGAATACAGCGTTAACACATTATCTGCACTATAGCTGCTTTGGGACCGATGTTGCACAGCCGGGGGCCACTGTGAATCTGCCAAAGCTTTCGATTGCGGCCAGGCTCTATGCGATCTTCGTGTTGATGGCCACCACGACCATCGCGCTGTCAGTGGTCGCTGTGACGGCTGCGCGCCACCACCAACGCTGACGATGAATTCGAATCCGCCAATTCCGGTACCTGGAACGTCGAGCGGGTGAACGGGCTGATTTATGCTGTAGTGATGGAATCGCGCGGCGTTTACATGTCGACCGACATGCCGACGTCGAAGGTCTATGCCGACGGAATTCTCAAATTCAATAAGCAGATCGCCAAGGTAGTGAAAGACTGGGAGAAATCGGTCCGCGGAGATGATGCTGAATTGTTTGCCCAGTTCTCCAAGCGTATCGTTCAATTCATCGATTTCCGCCGCGAATTGGCGCGGCTAGGCACCGAGGTCAGCCCCGCCGCCGGCCGCGAATGGGGCGACAATGACGCCAACCCTTCGGTGCGCAAGGCGCTCAACGAGGATCTCGACAAACTCACCGATATTTACCCCAAGCGCGCCAAGCGCGTCTACAGTGAGATCGACAGCGGCATCGACAAGACCGCCATGTGGCTAAGCCTGCTTGCTGGCTTCGCCGTTCTGCTCGCGGCCGCCGGCGCGACGGTGATATCGCGCAGCGTGGCCAGGCCGATTGCCGACATCACAAACATTACCGAGGCCGTCGCCGGTGGCGATGCCGCCATCGCCATCCCGTTCGGTGATCGCGGCGACGAAATCGGCGCGCTGGCGCGTTCGACCAGCGTCTTCCAAAACGCCATGCGCAGCAAGGAAGAACTCAATCGCACCGTGTTAAACGATGCTAACCTGCGGGCGCAGCGTCAGCAGAAAATGTCGAATGAGATCGCGCATTTCTCCGCAGAGGTGGAAGCAACGGTGGCCGAGCTTGGACGCATTTCCGATGAGATGCTGGGAGCATCGACGCACCTCGGCACCGCTGCCGACAATGCTTCGACCAAGACAGCACGGGCGGAAGAAGCGTCGTCAGAAGCCTCCGCGAATGTGCGCGATATTGCCTCCGCTGCGGACGAGCTATCGGCATCAGTCAACGAGATCGACCGGCAAGTGGCGCAGTCCACCGCCATCGCCACCAAGGCGGTCAACGAAGTCGAGTCCACGAATATCGCAGTCAAGGAGTTGGACGAGGCCGCCGCGCGCATCGGCGACGTGGTCAAGCTGATCACCGACATCGCCGAGCAAACCAATCTGCTCGCGCTCAATGCCACTATCGAGGCGGCGCGTCACGGCGATCACGGGGATCGAGCAGACGATCCGGGAAATCGGCAATATCAGCAGCACCATCGCCGCCGCCGTCACCGAGCAGGGCGCGGCCACTCAGGAAATTGCACGCAGCGTGGAGATTGCCGCCGAGCGGACGGTAGAGACCGCCAAGGAAGTCAATCTGATGGGCGCCGCGACCCAGGACACGCGCTCGAGCGCCGCTGCAGTGAAAGCGGTGGCCGACGATCTTGGCAGTGTCGCCAGCCGCATCCGTGCCCAGGTCGACCAGTTCTTCGAGCGGCTGAGCGCCTGATGCCCTAGTTTGTCTTTAGTCTAGAAAGCGGCCGGGATATGGCGCGGAATTTTGCCCGGCGCCACCAGGATCGCGTCGAAGCGGATATCGCGATCCGGATTTGCTGCGAGCCACACTTCCGCGGCGGCGGCAATCCGCCGGCGCTGTCGCTCATTGACTGACTCCGCGGCCTCATCAAGGCTGGCGCGCGTTTTCACCTCAGCGAATACCAGGAGCTGATGCCGACGCGCGACGATATCGATTTCGCCGAGGGGACTCCTCAAGCGCCGCGCCAGGAATCCCTTTGCGATCAGGAAAGCGGCGGCGCGGCTTTCGGCAGAGATGCCGACGCGAAACGCTGCTTGCCATTCGGGGCGCGGGGCAGGTTTTATAGGGCGCGGTGAATGATCACTCCGTCTCATCGCCGGCACCCTTGGCGAGCACGAGCGCACGCTGGTAAACCTCGCGGCGCGGGCGCCCGGTAGCAAACGCGACCTCACCGACCGCGTCTTTGACCGAGACGCGCATCAGCGCCTTGCGCAGCAAGGCGTCAACTTCGTCTGCCTTCTCCTCGGCATTGGCGGGCGGCGCCACAACGATTGCGAATTCGCCGCGCATTTCCGCACCGCTAGCGTATTCGCGTGCCAGCACTTCAAGATCGCCGCGTTTGACTTCTTCATGCAATTTGGTCATCTCGCGGCAGATTGCGACCGTGCGCGGTCCGAACCCGGCGGCAAGGTCGGCGAGCATCGCAGCAAGGCGCGATCCGCTCTCGAACAGCACCACTGTCGCCGGAATATTTGCGAGCGCGTCCACCCGTTTTTGCCGTGCCGTTTTTTTGGCCGGCAGAAAACCTTCGAAGAAGAAACGGTCGGTGGGCTGGCCTCCGATCGATAATGCAGCCAAGACGGCGGACGCGCCGGGGAGCGCGGTCACCGCGTGCCCGGCCTCGCAGGCTGCTCGCACCAGCTTGTAGCCGGGGTCTGAGATCAACGGAGTGCCGGCGTCCGATACCAGCGCGACCGCTTGCTCATTGGCGAGGCGGCTGAGCAGCTTTGGCCGCGCTTCGGTGGCATTGTGTTCGTGGTACGGCGTGAGCGGCGTCGCGATGCCGTAGCGCTCTGTAAGCTTGCGCGTGACGCGAGTATCCTCGCAGGCGATGACATCCGCGCCGGCAAGCAGCTTGAGTGCGCGCAAGGTTATGTCACCCAGGTTTCCGATTGGTGTGGCGACGAGATAGAGGCCAGGCGCGGCCTTGGCGACCTCGATCGCAGTGCCAAACGGGGCATAATGGCGCGGCCGCGCTTTGCTTTCACTCGCCATGGTGGCCACTCTAGACGGCCAACTTTGGCGCGTCATCGGGAACAAATCCTCCCGTTTATTCATACCCTTAACTTTTGCGCGACAAAATCGGGGATACCGGATACGACTGATAGAGAACTGTCGCACGAGGAGCGACTATGCCGGGTGTGTCGCGTAATAAGAAGGGAATGTTGGCGCATGCGTGGTGTCGCACGCGCACGACTCTATCCATCGCGGCTACGGCAATGGTGCTTGCAGCATGCACCACACAATTGGGGGGCGGGGCGCCCACGTCGCAGTCGGGCGAGCAAGCGACGGCTAACGCTTCTGTCGGCGAAGGCCAGGTTCGTGTCGCTCTGGTCCTGCCGCTGTCCGCGCAGGGCAATGCCGGTGTCGCCGCGCAGTCGATGAAGAACGCGGCCGAAATGGCGCTCGCCGAATTCAAGAGCCCGAACATCCAGCTGCTGGTGAAGGATGACGGCGGCACGCCGCAGGGTGCGCAAGCTGGGGCCCAACAGGCCATCTCCGAGGGTGCAGAAATCATAGTCGGACCTCTTTTTGCGCAATCGGTCAGCGCGGTCGGGCAGGTCGCGCGCGCACGGAACATTCCGGTGATCGCATTTTCCACCGACTCTAGCGTGGCCGCGCGTGGTGTTTATTTGTTGAGCTTCCTGCCCGAGACAGACGTCTACCGAATTGTTGATTTTGCTATCGCACGCGGGAAACGCTCATTCGCGGCGCTGCTGCCGGACAACGCGTATGGCACGGTGGTGGAGGCGGCATTCCAGCAAGAAGTATCCCGGCGTGGCGGCCGGGTGCTCGCGCTGGAAAAATATCCGCTCGACTCTAACAGGATGGCCGAAGCGGTCCGCCGTGTGGGACAAGCCGCGAACCAGGTCGACGCCATCTTCATTCCCGACGGCGCTGATGCCGTACCGCAAGTTGTGCAGGCACTTGCCGCCAGCGGTGTGAATCTCAAGCGGCTGCAATTGCTCGGCACTGGGCTTTGGGACGATCCCCGCATCTTCTCGGCCGCGGCGCTCGACGGCGGCTGGTATGTGGCGCCGGAATCGACCGGGTTCCGCAATTTTTCGGGGCGCTATCGCGCCCGCTACGGGCAGGATCCGGTGCGCACAGCAACGCTTGCCTATGATGCGGTTGCGTTGGTCGCGGCGCTTGTGAAAACGCAAGGATCGCAGCGCTTCAGCGAACAGGTACTGACCAATGCGTCGGGTTTCGCGGGGATTGACGGCGTCTTCCGTTTCCGCCCCGAGGGTCTCAACGAGCGTGGACTGGCTGTGCTGCGCGTCACGCCTTCCGGCGGCCAGGTCATTAGCCCGGCGCCGCGCTCGTTCCAGCCGGGGACATAAATTAATTTAGGCCGCGAGATCTGCGACCACGGCATCGAGAAGCGGGAAACCGTTCTGCGTCACGCGCAGGCGGCCGTCGGTCGTTGTCTCGACCGCACCTTCCTCGCGCAATATCGAAATACGTTTGGAATCAAGCGCGCGGCCGGAAAGTGCGCTGTAGCGCGCAGGGTCGATGCCTTCGGCGAGGCGCAATCCCATCACTAGATATTCGTCGGCAGCTTCACCGGACGTGAGCTTTTCTTCGACGGTCAGGCCAGTGCCGCTTTCTTCAACGCGCATTAGCCAGGCTTCCGGCCGTTTTTCGGTCGCTGTTGCAACGCGGCGGCCATCGATCGTAAGCCGCCCATGCGCACCCGGGCCGACGCCGGCGTAATCATGTCCACGCCAATAAACGAGATTGTGCCGGCACTCCGCGCCGGGCCGCGCGTGATTGGAAATCTCATAGGCCGGTAGGCCGGCATCGGCGCAAACCGTT
>DASSLE010000143.1:0-8362 GCA_035689725.1 Pseudolabrys sp. | reverse complement strand
CGGCCGCGAGTGGCAGCTCGGCTACGACAAATTGCCGCCATTGCCATGGTGGCTGGTCGAAATCACGTACCGGTTGGTCGGTCACGATTTTGCATATTACCTGCTGGCGCAAATTGCCGTCGTGACCGCGCTATGGCTGGTCTGGTTGACCGCACGGCCACTCGCCGGCCCACTCGGCGCGCTGGTGGCAGTGCTGATCATCGATGGCTTGCACTACCTCAACTACACGTCCACTAAGTTCAACCACGACGTCATCCAGTTGCCGTTCTGGGCGCTGGCCGGATTTGCGTTCCATCGCGCGTTGCGCGGCGGATGGACCGGACACTGGCTGCTGCTGGGTCTGGCGATCGGCATGTCGCTGTGGGCAAAATATTTCGTGGTGGTGCTAGCGGTGCCACTCGCACTTTTCATTCTATTCGATCGCAAAGCGCGCAAGTCGTTGGCAACCCCCGGACCTTACATCGCGGCGGTCGCCGCGCTCATCACAATGGCGCCGCACATCGTGTGGCTCGCGCAGAACGACTTTTTGCCCTTCACGTACGCCGAGCGTCGGGCCCTGCCCTCGCGCGGATTGATCGACCATATTTGGCATCCGCTTGAATTTGGCATTAGCCAAGCTTTCTTCCTCATTCCGTCTCTGCTGATCGCCCTGCCGCTGATTTTTCCACGGCGGGACAGCAATGATAAGCAAATTACGTTGCGCGTGGACGCCTTCGATCGCCGTATTGTCGGCTGGCTTGCGTTCGGACCAATCGTGACTGTGCTGGCGATGTCGGCACTCAGCGGTCGCGGCACTGTCGCGATGTGGGGCTACCCACTCTGGCTCTTCTTCGGTGTTTGGATCGTGCTGGCCGCACGGCAGGTGTTAGACGAATTGCGTGTTGCTCGCGTGGCGCTTATCTGGACAGCGGTGTTTGGGGGCCTGGCACTCGCGTTCGTCGCCAACTACGCGGTGCTACCGAACTACGACCATCGTTACCGAGCGGTATTCTTTCCCGGCAGCGATCTGGGACGTGAACTATCGCAACACTATCGTGCCGCGACGGGACGTCCAATCAGCTATGTAATTGGCAGTATGTGGGACGGCGGCAATGTTGCGCACTACGCGCCCGACCATCCACGCGTCCTGATCGATGGCAAGCCCGAGCGAGCGCCGTGGATCGATCTCGCCGACCTCAGGACGAAAGGTGCGCTGGTAGTGTGGACCGCCGGCGATTTGAACGCGGTGCCGCCGGGATTGCGCTCCGTTGCAGCCGATGCCGCAGTGCAGCCGTCAATCCTGCTACATTACCGGCGTGGAGACTCACGCCTTTATGTCGGTTGGGCTATCCTCCATCCGAGACCGTCTTACGCAATCGGACCTAGTGCCCGGCCGTGACGGCGGCCTCATATTGTTCGTCGGCGACACCGTGGTCATCAAGCAGTTCGATATGACGGTCCATGCGCGCCGCAAGGTCGATTTGATATACCGCAAGGCGACGTGCCCTGCGGCAGCGTCAAGCCACCGCCTTGATGATGCGGGCAAGCTTGTCGAACATCTCGCCGATCTGACTCTCACTCACGATCAGCGGCGGACTGAGCGCCAGCGTGTCGCCAACGGCGCGGAACATGACATCGTGTTCGAAGAAACCTAGTTCCAGGGCTTCCATTCCGCGCTTGCCGACGGCGTCGGGCTTGCTGGCGAGATCAATGCCGACGGTCAGGCCCACCGGCCTGATATCGAGCACATTCGGCAGGCCTTTGAGTCCCATCGCGGCCTTCGCCCACGGCGTCTCCAGTTTGCGCGCGCGTTCGAACAGCCCCTCGTCACGGTAGAGATCGAGCGTGGCGAGGCCGGCCGCGCAGGCGAGAGGATGCGCCGAGTAGGTGTAACCGTGGAACAGCTCAATGGCGTGTTCGGGCCCCTTCATGAACGCGTCGTAGATGCCTTTTCGCACCAGTACGCCACCCATCGGCACGGCGCCTGAAGTGATGCCCTTGGCGAAGGTGATCATGTCGGGAACGACGCCATAGCGTTCGGCGGCAAACGCATGGCCGAGGCGGCCATAGCCAGTGATGACTTCGTCGAAGATCAATAGAATGCCATGCTTGTCACAGATCGTGCGCAAGCGCTCGAGATAGCCCTTGGGCGGCGGCAGCACGCCAGTCGACGCCGCCACCGGCTCGACGATCACTGCCGCGATCGTTGAAGCATCGTGCAGTGCGACGAGGCGATCCAGCTCATCAGCGAGATGCGCGCCCCATTCCGGCTCGCCGATTGTGAAGGCCTGCTTCTCGCGATTGTAAGTCGTCGACAGATGATCGACACCGGCAAGCAGCGCGCCGAATTGCTTGCGGTTGTTGACGATGCCGCCGACCGCGATGCCGCCGAATCCAACGCCGTGATAGCCGCGTTCGCGACCGATCAGCCGCACCCGCGAGGCGTTGCCTCGCACGCTGTGATAGGCGAGCGCGATCTTGAGCGCGGTATCGACCGCTTCCGAACCGGAATTGCAAAAGAAAACATGGTCGAGATCGGCGGGCGCGAGCGCGGCGATCCGGCTTGCCAGCTCGAACGCCTTGGGATGACCGAACTGAAAGGCCGGCGCGTAGTCAAGCATCGCTGCTTCGCGCTGGATCGCGGCGACGATGGGCTCGCGGTTGTGACCGGCATTGGTGCACCAGAGGCCCGCAGCGCCGTCGATCAACTTGCGCCCGTCGCTGGTAAGGTAGTGCATGTCCTTGGCGCCGACGACCAGTCGCGGCCGTTTCTTAAAGGCGCGGTTGGCCGTGAACGGCATCCAATAAGGTTCGAGGTCGTTGGGGGCCGACGACGCTGTCAGAGCCATTTGATGCCTCACTTCCTGCCGCTGCTATGGAGGATATTCAGTCAGTTGATTATCCGCTTTCGCCGATAATGACAAAGCAGGAAACGGCTGCTACCACGCGGCAACTGTCAATTGCGCGACTCGCCGATGGCCAAGCCAACCAAGCTCAAAGCCCGCCTGCCGCGCGGCCTTGCCGACTGCGGGCCTGCCGAGATTGCCACCACCCGCCATATGGTGGAAGCAATTCGTGTCGTGTTCGAGCGGTACGGCTTTGAGCCCGTTGAAACGCCGGCGATCGAATATACCGACGCGCTCGGCAAGTTCCTGCCCGACCAGGACCGGCCAAACGAAGGCGTGTTCTCATTCCAAGACGACGACGAACAGTGGCTTTCGCTGCGTTACGACCTGACTGCGCCGCTCGCGCGTTACGTGGCTGAAAATTTCCAGAATCTGGCACTGCCGTACCGCTCCTACCGCTACGGCTGGGTGTTCCGCAACGAGAAACCGGGACCAGGCCGTTATCGCCAGTTCATGCAATTCGACGCCGACACCGTTGGAGCACCGACCATGGCGGCCGATGCCGAGATGTGCATGCTCGCGGCCGACACTATGGAAGCACTGGGAATTCCGCGCGGCAGTTACATCGTGAAGGTGAACAACCGGAAAATTCTCGACATTGCGATGGATGCCCTCCAAATTCCTGCGGAGAAACACCTCACCACGATGCGCGCTATCGATAAGCTCGACCGCCTCGGTATCGATGGCGTCAAAATGCTGCTCGGCAAGGGGCGCAAGGACGACAGTGGCGACTTCACAAAAGGCGCTGAGCTTGCGGATTCGCAAATAGCCGGCATCGTCGCCGTGATCACAGGGAAACGTGATGTGACAAGTGGCGTGCAACCAACGAGCGCAGGCGAACAAGAGCTTTCGGAAATTGCCGCTTTGGTGCAGGCAGCTGGATATGATGATCGTGTTCGTATCGAAAAAACCGTCGTCCGCGGCCTCGAGTACTACACCGGTCCTGTCTATGAAGTTGAGCTCACCTTCGAGATCAACGATGAGAAAGGTCGGCCGGTGCGCTTCGGCTCAGTTGGCGGCGGTGGCCGTTATGATGGGCTCGTATCGCGCTTCCCCGCCGAGCCAGTGCCGGCGACGGGTTTTTCGATCGGTGTCTCACGCCTGCAAGCGGCACTGACTCATCTCGGCAAGATCAGCGGAAGACCCGTGCCCGGGCCAGTTGTGGTGACCGTGTTCGACCGCGATCGTGTTGCCGACTATCAGCGCATGGTGTTGGCGCTGCGCGCGGCGAACATCCGCGCCGAGCTTTATCTAGGCAATCCGAAGAACAATATTGGCACGCAGCTTAAATATGCCGACAAGCGCGGCTCGCCGTGTGCCATCATTCAGGGCGGCGACGAGAAAGCGCGCGGCGAGGTCCAGGTCAAGGATCTGATCCTAGGCGCGGCGCTCACCGAAACCAAGGACCGCGAGGACTATCTGAAGAAGCAGGCTGAGGCGCAGTTCGCGGTGAAGCAAAATGGTCTGGTCGACGCCGTGCGAAAGCTTCTCGCCCGGCACAAGTTGATCTAAGGCGAACCGCCCCGGCTGTTATACGGTGACTACATTGCCATCAACTTTATAGCCATCATATGCGTCGAGGCCGTAGCCGAGCATCTGCTCTACTGCAAACTGTCGCCTCCACACGCAAGTCAACTCTGGTTGTATTGAGATTCCCTTACCCGTAAAGGGACATATGGTAAGCGCGCTGTAACCTGGCCGTACCGGAAAGTAACGGTTGGCGCTGCAAAATTATTAACGACGACAAACATTTGACCGTCCGGAACGTTAAGGCCAGCGACCAAACGTCGTCGAATCCTTAAGGCCGCCATGCTAAAGGCCGGCCCCGAACCCGGATTTGCAGTTGTTTTTGGGACAGTGATGGGCACGAGCGTAACAACTCAGAGGCATGGGCCAGACGCGCGGGCGGAGGCGCTGGTCGCCTCCTATGAGCGCGCCGGTTACGCCCGTGTTGCGCCCGCGATGCTACAACCAGCGGAACCATTTCTCGACCTTTCCGGCGAGGACATTCGCCGGCGCATATACCTGACCACTGCGCCGGACGGCGACGAATTCTGTCTGCGTCCGGATCTGACGATTCCCGTTTCGCGCGACTATCTCGCTTCAAGCGTCGCGGGGAAGCCAGCAGGCTATTGCTATCTCGGTCCAGTATTCCGTCATCGCAGCGACGCACCAGCCGAATTCTTGCAAGCGGGCATCGAATCATACGGGCGCGCCGACAAAGCGGCGGCCGACGCTGAAATGCTCTCGCTCGGACTGGAAGCGACCGCGCATT
Organism: Pseudolabrys sp.; assembly: GCA_035689725.1. GTDB lineage: Bacteria > Pseudomonadota > Alphaproteobacteria > Rhizobiales > Xanthobacteraceae > Pseudolabrys. The sequence goes on along the minus strand of DASSLE010000143.1, from coordinate 3,202 downwards.
ATGGCGTCACCGCGCCCGACATCCACATCGGCGACGTCGCGTTATTCGCAAGCCTTATCGCGGGACTCGATCTGCCGCCTGCCTGGAAGCGGAGACTGATCAAGGATTTCAACCGCAAGACCAATTTGGCTCAGGACCTCGACCGGCTGGTGCTCGGCGGTAACAATGCGCGCCCTGAATATCAGGGCGTGCTGGCAGCGCTCGCCGGTTCCGATCCTAAGGGCGCACATGCGCTCGTCACCGATTTGTTGTCGATCGCCGGTATCAACGCCGTCGGCGGCCGCTCGATCGGTGAAATCGCAGACCGGTTCCTCGAACAGTCGGCGCTCGGCGTCAGCGCCAAGTTGCCGCGCGATGTGCGGGGGCTGATCGAGCGCTTTCTTGCGATTAAAGGCAATCCCGACGAGGCCGCCGCCGCAATGCGGGCTTTGGCACGCGAGGCCAAAATGGCGCCGGCACTCGCGCCTACGCTCGACCAGTTTGAAAGCCGCACAGGATTTCTGGAAGCACGCGGCGTCGACGTGAGGCGCGTACAGTTTTCGACTGCCTTCGGACGCGGCTTCGATTACTACACCGGTCTGGTCTTTGAATTGACTGATCCGAAGCGCACTGGCGACCCACTCGTCGCTGGCGGCCGGTACGACGAACTGCTTACCCGACTCGGTGCGACTGATCCTATCCCCGCCGTTGGTTTCGCGGTTTGGATCGAGCGTCTGGCTGTCTACGGAGACGCAACATGAGTGCACCTCTGGTGCTCGCCGTTCCCGCCAAGGGCCGCTTGCAGGAAAATGCGGAAGCGTTCTTCTCGCGCGCGGGTCTTGCATTGATAAAACCGCGCGGCGCGCGGGATTATCGCGGCGCCATCGCAAGTCTCGAAGGTGTCGAGGTCGCTTATCTGTCGGCATCCGAAATCACCAGCCAGCTCGCGGCCGGCGCCGTCCATCTCGGCGTCACCGGCGAAGATTTAGTTCGCGAGATGATCCCGGACGCTGACAAGCGTGTGGTGCTCATCGAGGGCCTCGGCTTCGGTTTCGCCAATGTCGTGGTCGCGGTACCTCAAGCCTGGATCGACGTTCGCACAATGGCAGATGTCGATGACGTCGCTACCGCCTTCCGTCAACACCACGACCGCAAAATGCGGGTGGCGACAAAGTATATCAATCTGACGCGCGACTTTTTCTCCTCGCACGGCATTATTGACTATCGCATTGTCGAGAGCTCAGGTGCGACCGAAGGCGCGCCGGCGGCTGGCACGGCAGAGATGATCGTCGACATCACCACCACCGGCACGACGCTCGCTGCCAACGGCCTGAAGGCCGTGGAGGACGGCACCATCCTGCGCTCGCAGGCAAACTTGGTTGCGGCGCGCAGCGCGCACTGGGGCAAGGGCGAGCGCGATCTCGCCCACGTGATCCTCGACAGAGTAGCTGCGCAGGCGCGCGCCCGGGCCTTTCGTGAGGTTCGTGCACGCTTTGCTGCGGGCACCGATATGCTGGTCGAAAACGCCAAGCGGAAATTCAACATTGAAACGCCGTTTGGAGGCCCAACAGAATCGGGCATGCTCACGCTGCATTGCCCGCCCGATCAGGTCTATGCCCTCACCAGTTTCCTGCGCGAGAACGGCGCCGAGGCTGTGGCGGTGGGCGAACTGGGCTACGTGTTTTCGCGCGACAATCCGCTTTACGCAAAACTCGAAGCGGGGCTCTAAAGCGCCGCAAAGTCGATCGGCCTATGCCGATCGAGCCTGCGGTGCACCGGAGGCAGCGGATATTTCAAGCCGCTGGCGCAGTTGAACAGCATGACCTGATCGGTTCGCTTCACCCGCCCATCCGCAAGGCTCTGCTTGTAGGCTGCATAAGTCGCCGCCCCCTCAGGGCACAGCAGGAAGCCTTCCTCGCGTGCCATCTCGTCGAGCGCAGCACTGATCGCCTCGTCAGGTATCGCGATAGCGAAGCCACTGCTCTCTCGCACGGCGCGCAGAATAAGGAAATCGCCGATCGCCTGCGGCACGCGAATGCCAGAGGCTATGGTGTGAGCATTCTCCCAGCGCGGTGCGTGCTCTTCGCCCGCTTCGAAGGCCTTCACCATCGGCGCGCAGCCGGCGGCCTGCACCGCAATCATCCGTGGACGCTTCTTGCCAATGAAGCCAATGGCCTCCAGTTCAGCGAAGGCCTTCCACATACCGATCAGTCCGGTGCCTCCGCCTGTCGGGTAGAAGATCGCATCCGGCACTTGCCATCCGAGCTGCTCAGCGAGCTCAAGGCCCATCGTTTTCTTGCCTTCGATCCGGTACGGCTCCTTCAAGGTTGATGTATCGAACCAGCCGACCTTGGCCCTTCCTTCGCCGACGATCTTGCCGCAGTCGTCGATCAGACCGTTGACGCGATAGACGGTCGCGCCTTGCAATGCGATCTCGCTCACATTTACTTCCGGCGTGTCCTCCGGACAAAAAATAGTGGACTTGATTCCGGCCCGTGAGGCATAGGCGGCAAGCGCAGCACCGGCGTTACCGTTGGTCGGCATCGCCATGTGCTTGATGCCGAGCGCTTTGGCCATCGAGACGGCCATCACCAGCCCGCGCGCTTTGAACGAGCCGGTCGGCAGCCGGCCTTCGTCCTTCACGAGGATTTCGCCGCCGCCGAGCTTTGCGGAAAGTCGCGGCATGCGCGCAATCGGCGTCATCACTTCGCCCAAGCTGACAATGTCGTCAGCTTTGCGAACGGGCAGCAATTCGCGATAGCGCCACAGGTCGGGCGCTCGCGCTGTGAGGATTTCCTTACTTAGTGATTTGCGAACGCCTTCAAGATCGTAACGCACCAAAAGCGGTTTGCCGGCGCGCGACAGATTGTGCACCTGGTCGGCTTCATGGCGTTCGCCGGTCATCGCACATTCGAGGTGCGTGACAAAACTCGGGAGCTTGGCCTTCAGGTTTTCATCGTGCTGCATAGTCAGGCCCGGTTCTCCGCGCGAGTACTCATCAGCCGGTGTCACTCGGCCGGCGCACGCGGAACACTACGAAATGCGAAAGCGAGAAGTTAACGGCGAAGCTCACCAGGATCGACACCAACTTCGCAACCAGTATCGGCACCACATAGGAAAGCGCGAATAGAGTCGCCGTGCTTGACACCATGCCAGCAATACCCGAGGTGGCGAAGCTCGCGTAGTCGCGCCAGCGCAAGGTGCGTCCGGATTCCGGGCCGAA
>DASSLE010000142.1:0-25281 GCA_035689725.1 Pseudolabrys sp. | reverse complement strand
GGACCGGTGCCTTTCATGCGCGTGCCCCAGGCGGAATCGTAGTCCTTGCCGCCGCGCATGTCGCGGATCAGCTTGAAGACGTGGTGGTAGCGGTCAGGATAGTTCGCCATCAACCATTCGCGGAACAAGTCGCGCACTTCGAGTGGCAGCCGCAGTAGCACGTAACCCGCCTCCTTCACGCCGGCCGTGCGTGCCGCTTCGAGAATGCGTTCGATCTCCATGTCATTGAGAGCCGGAATCACAGGCGCGACCATAACGGTCGCCGGCACGCCGGCCTGGCTCAGGCGCCGCAGAGTTTCCAGGCGTCGCATCGGGGTCGCGGCGCGCGGCTCCATCTTGCGGGCGAGCGTCGCGTCCAGCGTGGTCACCGACAGGGCGACCTTTGCCAGGTTCCGTTCGGCCATGCGCGCGAGAATATCGAGATCGCGCAGCACCAGCGCCGACTTGGTGACGATGCCGACCGGGTGGCCTGCGCGATCGAGCACCTCGAGAATGCGCCGCATGACTTTGTATCGGCGCTCGATCGGTTGATAGGGATCGGTATTGGTGCCGATCGCGATCACCTTTGGCTCATAGCCGGGCGCCGATAATTCCTTTTCGAGCAGATTGGCAGCTTCCGGCTTCACCAGCAGCTTGGATTCGAAATCGAGTCCGGGCGAAAGGCCGAGGTAGGCGTGGGTTGGGCGCGCGAAACAGTAGATGCAGCCATGTTCGCAGCCGCGATAGGGATTGATCGAGCGGTCGAAGCCGATGTCGGGTGAATCATTGCGCGTAATAATCTTGCGAGTGGTGTCGACCGTGACTGTGGTCTTGAAGGGAGGCAGCTCGTCGAGCGTACGCCAGCCGTCGTCGAAGGCGACGCGGGCGAGAGGCTCGTAGCGGCCTGAGACATTGCTGTGTGCACCGCGGCCGCGCCGGCGCTCATGGTCGACGACGACGCCGAGTAGTTCGCTGACGCCGTCATAGCCGCCCGCCGGCGCGGAGGGCAGCTCCTTCACCGGCGGGCGCATTTGGGCTGCATTTGATCGAGCCATGGAATTACCCTAGCGAGCGTATGTGAACATAACAAGAACAGTTTTCAAGTTTCGGCGTCGCGATTTCCCCGTGGCTGCTTTCTGTAACCGGAATTCATTCGCGTGCCTGTTTTATTGGGTTTCCTGGCCGTCCGGGTCACCGAATTTTCCCGGAAGTGGTATTAAGACACCGGCATTTTGTAATGGTTGCCGACAATCTGCTCGTCCCTTGCTCAGCCTATAATTTGGGCAACCTGGGACCGATGTCGTGGAGCAAAAGATGAATCCCACATGATATGGTCCCAACGGTATCCAGGGGCAGCGGTTCCATGTTGAGTGCCATTATTGCCACGCGCGAATCGGAGCGAGCGCTCGTTCCCACCCTGGCGGCGCTGGTTCCGGGAGCCGCCGCCGGGATCCTCGCCGAGGTGATCGTCGCCGATGCAGGCTCGCGCGATGCGACCGCCGAGGTTGCCGATATCGCCGGGTGCCGCTTCATCAGTTCAACCGAACCAATCGGGGCCCGGCTGAAAGCAGCAGCGGCCAGCACCCGTAGCCCCTGGCTGATGTTCCTGCGCGCCGGCACTGTGCCCCAGGCGGGCTGGATCGACGCTGCCGACCGCTTCATGCAGGCAACCGATCTGCTTGATGGCGCGGCGCGGGCTGCCGTGTTTCGCCCGCCGGGGGCGACCGATTACTTGCGCCCAAGTCTTGCCGAGATCGTCACTTTGCTCCGAACCGCCTTCGGAGGCCCCTGCCCCGAGCAGGGACTGCTGATTGCCCGCCGCTTCTACGAGGAGGTCGGAGGCCACTCGGCGAGCGCCGACGCGGAGACAGCCTTGCTGCGCCGCCTTGGCCGCCGGCGCACGGCCATGCTGCCGGCGGCAGTCGCCGTCACGCGCTAGCCTATGACATCCCCCAAATTGCCAGCCGGGAATATGCTTGACTTAGTCAACTATTTGACCGAGTCTGCTCGTGATGGCGCACCAGGACGCAGTCGCCGCGGTCCGTCGCTTCAACCGCTTTTACACGCGGCAGATCGGCGTGCTGCGCAAGACCTATCTCGATAGCCCCTATTCGCTCGGCGAAATGCGGGTGCTGTACGAGCTCGCCCATCGGGATCAACTTACTGCCACCGATGTCGCGCGCGCCCTCGACCTCGATGCCGGCTATCTCAGCCGCCTGCTGCGCAATTTCGAAAGGCGCGGTCTGATCAGCCGTACCACCTCGGCAAAGGACGGCCGTCAAAGCCACCTCGCCCTGACCGCGCGCGGCCGCACGTTATTTGCGCCGATGGAGGAACGCTCGCAACGGCAGGCCGGAGCCATGCTCGACAAGCTCGACGACACGCAACAGGCCCGGGTCGTCGCCGCCATGAGTGCGATAGAGACGCTGATCGCCGGTGCGCTGGCAGAAAAACCTGACGCAGAACCCCGGTACGTCCTGCGTGATCCCAGAACCGGCGATTTCGGCTGGATCGTTTCCCGCCATGCCGAGCTTTACGCGAAAGAATACGGCTGGAACGAGCCTTTTGAAGGCCTGTGCGCGCAGATCGTTGCGGATTTTGTCAACAACTTCGATCCCAAGTGGGAGCGTTGCTGGATCGCGGAAATCGACGGCGAGAATGTCGGTTGCGTCATGCTGGTGAAGGACGAGCAACCCGGCGTTGCCCGCCTCCGTCTGCTGCTGGTCGATCCGAAGGGGCGTGGACTGGGCCTCGGCACCCGGCTGGTGGACGAGTGCGTGCGCTTCGCGCGTGCTGCCGGTTACAAGAAAATCACGCTCTGGACGCACAGCGTTCTGTCGGCGGCACGAAACGTCTATGAGAGAGCCGGCTTCACCCTCACCTCGAGCGAACCGCGGCACACCTGGGGGCAGAACGTGGTCGCGGAATTTTGGGATTTGGAGTTGTGACCCGATCCGTCACCCTGAGGTGGCCGCCGAGTCAGGCCGTCGCACCCTTCGCCTTCGGCCGCCGCAGGTGCTCGTCGAGCCGGGGCAGGATCTCCACGAAATTGCACGGCCGGTAGCGGTAATCGAGTTGGTGCACGAGGATTTCGTCCCAGGCATCCTTGCAGGCGCCCGGTGAGCCCGGTAGGCAGAAGATGTAGGTCGAATTGGCAACGCCGGCGGTGGCGCGCGTCTGGATCGCCGAGGTGCCGATCTTCTTCTCGCTCACCAACAAAAACATGATCGAGAAACCGTCCATTTTCTTTTCGAACAGCGGCTCGAGCGCTTCCGGCGTGACGTCCCAGCCGGTAAAGCCGGTACCGCCGGTGGTGATCACGACGTCGATGAACTTGTCGGCAATCCAAGCCTTCACGCGCTGCCGGATCGCCTTGACTTCATCCTTGACGATCGCGCGCTCGGCCACGACGTGGCCGGCTGCGCGAATACGCTCGATCAGCGTCGCGCCCGACTTGTCGTCGACAGTTTCGCGCGTGTCGGACACAGTCAGCACCGCAATCTTCAACGGCACGAAATGTCGGCTTTCATCGATGCCGGGCATTACTCTTTCCTAGATTGCAGCCGCGAAAGTATTACAGGCCGACACTTTGCCTTCTTTCAGGCCGATCGTGAACCATCGCTGCCGCTGGGCTGAGGAACCGTGCGTGAAGGCGTCGGGCACGACGTAACCTCGCGATTGCTGCTGAAGACGGTCGTCACCGATTGCCGCCGCCGTTTGCAGGGCTGCTTCCACATCGCCCGGCTCGATCGAATTCCAGCGCTGGTTGGAATGATGCGCCCAAACTCCGGCGAGACAATCCGCCTGCAATTCGACCCGCACCTGGATACGGTTCGCCTCAGCCTTGCTGCCGACCGCGCGCTGCTCGTTTTGCGCCTTCGGCAAAATGCCGAGCAGGTTCTGCACGTGATGACCGATCTCGTGCGCAATCACATAGGCTTCGGCGAATTCGCACCCCTTGCCGCTACATCCGCGGAAACGTTCGCGCATGTCGCGGAAGAAAGAGGTGTCCAGATAAACTCGCCGATCGTTCGGACAGTAGAACGGTCCCATTGCCGCTTGCGCGAATCCGCAACCGCCCTGAATCGCGCCGGAATACAGCCGCAGCCGCGGCACGCTGTATTGCTGTCCGCTGTTTTGAAAAATTTCACGCCAGGTGTCTTCGGTATTGCCGAGCACCGCAGCAACGAAATCACCCATCTGGTCCTTCGGCGCGCCGGTTTGCCGCGCAGGCTGCTCATAGGGCTGCTGGTAGTGCCTGCCGCTATTGACGAGTTCGGCGCCTCCGATCAGCACGCTCGGATCGATACCGAGCGCCCAGCCGATCAGACCGAGCACGATGACGGTTCCAATGCCGAGCCCGCCGCCCCCGACCGGAATACCGATGCCGCCGCCGCCACCGCCCTCGTCACCGCGACTATCTTCGACATTGTCGCTGCGGCGGAAATCATCCCAACGCATCGCGAAGCCCTCCTGAAAGCTTATACGGCAATCATCGCCGAACTGGCCCTACGCGTCCAACCACGTTCGAAATTTGCACCACCGTCATACCTCCTAAGCCCACGTTAGTTAGGCAGAATTTGCCCAGTTGCGACCCTCAATCATAAACCGCTTTTTTACCTTGCGCGCTCAAGATGCAGGCCTGTCGGTTGTAGGTCCCGCGTCGCCGACCGCGTCACCTGAGTCAGAGTCCTGAGTCATGGTTGTGTCGCGTCGCGGGGCGCCCTCAAGGGCGCCCCGTGGAGTTTCAGAGAGCCCGCAACCGCACCGTATTCTTGTCGGCGATTGCGTCGCCGGGATGGCGAAGTTGCCGGCGGCTTCCGTCGATCTCGTCTTCGCCGATCCGCCCTACAATCTCCAGCTCGCCAGCGACTTGAAACGGCCGGACGATTCACGCGTCGATGCCGTTAACGACGACTGGGACAAGTTCGCGAGCTTTTCCGCCTACGACGATTTCACACGGCGTTGGCTCACCGCATGCCGGCGTGTGATGAAGCCCGCCTCCACCATTTGGGTGATCGGCTCCTATCACAACATCTTCCGTGTCGGCACAATCATGCAGGATCTCGGCTTCTGGATCCTCAACGACGTGATCTGGCGGAAATCAAATCCGATGCCGAATTTCCGCGGGCGTCGTTTCACCAACGCGCACGAGACGCTGATCTGGGCCTCACGCGACGCCGATGCCCGCGGCTACACGTTCAATTACGAAGTGCTCAAGGCTGGCAATGAAGACATCCAGGTACGCTCCGACTGGACGCTGCCGCTGTGCACGGGCGAGGAGCGCCTGAAGGGCCGCAACGGCAAAAAGCTGCACCCGACGCAAAAGCCGGAGGCGCTGCTTGCGCGCGTGCTGTTCTCAAGCTCGCGCCCTGACGATCTGGTGTTGGACCCGTTCTGCGGCACCGGCACCACCGGCGCCGTCGCCAAACGCCTCGGCCGGCGCTTCGTCGGTTGCGAGCAGGATGCCAAATACGCCAAGGCAGCAGACAAACGCATTTCTGCAACCAACCCGCTGGAAGCGCCGACGTTGGCGCCCTTCGTGACCGCACGCGAGGCCCCGCGCGTTCCGTTTGCGGCGCTTATTGAGCGCGGACTGGTGACGCCTGGCGCTCGGCTCGTGGATGCCAAGAAACGGCACAAGGCCTTGGTGCGCGCCGACGGCGCGGTATCGCTCGACGGCACCGTTGGCTCAATCCACCGCATCGGCGCGCTGGCGCAGGGACTTGAGGCCTGCAACGGCTGGACCTTCTGGCACGTGGAAACCGAGAAGGGCCTGCGGTTGATCGATGAATTCCGCGCCCAGGTCCGCGCGGAAATTTCGGAAGCAGCCGAATAGTTCCTAGAGATCGCCGCGGCCGAGCTGGCAGAGCACGCGGAATACCCCGACATCGGTTGCGGGAAATTCCCTTGCCAGTTGTTCTCCGAGCAATTCGGCGTCGCGCTGGCGCAGCGTGTCGATCATCAGCGCGCCTTTGATTTTCTTGTCGCCGCCACGCAGCTTCTCTTCCATCGACACCGGCTGGCCTGCTAGATCGAGCGCGAACCAGATTTCACCACCCGCTACGGCGGTGTCTTGCAACGCAGCGTCGAGTCGCTTGGTCAGCGCCGCCTCGTCCGGTTGTGCATTGAAGCGCATAGTGACGGCATAGGCTCCGCGAAATCCACCGCGCCGAACTGTCCGGCGACACACCGTGCGGTTCATGTTGATGAACGCCTCGGACATGATCCGCTTGGTCATTGGCGTCGGATTGTCGAGCCGTTCGAGATAGGGCTTCGACGACAGAACATCCGGTGACTCGACAAGATAGAAATTGAAATAGCCGGCGCTCCCGGAAATCGCCTGGTGCCGCCGGCCAACGGCGAGCCGCTCGAGCAGATGCTCGCCTTGGAACCACGCGTCAAATTCGGCCTCACGGCCGGCGCGGCAGTCGTTCCAGATCGCAAGAATTCCCGGAAACCTTTCACCCGCCATCACGGCCACCATTTACTTCTACTTCGCCGCCACGACCATGATCTCGACCTTGTAGTCAGGCGCAGCTAGCTTTGCTTCGACGGTCGCGCGCGCCGGGGTATTGCCGGGCGACACCCAGGCATCCCACACCGCATTCATGTCGGCGAAATTGGCCATGTCGGTGATCCAGATGTTGGCCGATAGCAGCTTTGTCTTGTCGGTGCCGGCTTTCGCCAGAAATCCGTCGATCTGTTTCAGAATGTCCTTGGTTTGCTCGGTGACGGTCTTGCCTTTCGGATTATCGGCCACGATGCCAGCGAGATAAACGGTGTTGCCGTGCACCACCACTTTGCTCATGCGCGGTCCAGTATCGTGACGTTGGATTGTCATAGCGTTCCTCCTTGCTGGTGATTCAGTTTCAAGGGCATGCGTCAAAACCTTGCGCATGACGTTCGGCAGCGCCTCATCGGGTAGATCGCCGAGCTTTACCCAGCGCGCACCTTTTGGCGCCGCCGTTGCGCGCGGCACCTGCGTGACGAAAACCGCAAGCTCAAGCGGGAAATGAGTGAACACATGCCGCACCGCGCCCAGCAGGCGTTGCCATTTTGCCTGAGCCAGGCGCGGCGCTGATCGAAGCGCGTTCGTGATGTCAAAATCGTGCGTCCAGTCGCTGCCGGGAACTTCCATCATTGCAGCAAGCAGGCCCTTGTCCGGACGCCGGCGCAGAAGCACGCGCCCGTCGGAGCGCAATACCACAAATGCAGCGCCACGCCGCAATTTGCCTTCACGCTTGGGCGCCTTGCGCGGAAACGTCTCCTGTTCGCCGCGTTCGCTGGCCAAACATGAATCGCTCCACGGACATAGTGCACAGGCCGGACGCTTGGGTGAGCAGATCGTCGCGCCGAGATCCATCAAGGCTTGCGCGAAGTCGCCAGCCCGCCGCGCCGGCAGCAATGACGCAGCCAGTTGCTTGATCGCGGGCTTTGCCGCGGGCAGTTCGTATTCGACTGCGAACAGGCGCGACACCACGCGCTCGACATTGCCGTCGACCGGCACCGCCGGCAGATCGAACGCAATGGCCGCCACAGCCGCGGCTGTGTAGTCGCCGATGCCGGGCAGCGCACGCAGCGCATCCACATCATTCGGAAATTGCCCGCCATGCCGCTCGACAACTACTTTCGCGCAAGCGTGCAGGTTGCGCGCGCGCGCGTAATAGCCAAGCCCGGCCCAGACGCGCAGCACATCGTCAAGACTGGCCGCCGCAAGTGCGCCGACCGTTGGCCAGCGTGACAAAAACCGCGCGTAGTACGGTGCGACTGCCTTGACCGTTGTTTGTTGCAACATGATCTCAGACAGCCAGACGCGATAAGGGTCTGCCTGCTCGCCGCGGCGCGTGCGCCAAGGCAGGACACGGGCGTGCCGGTCATACCAGCCGAGCAGATCGCCGGGCTCCGGTGTGTCGGCTTTCTTCCGCCGCGGCAATCGGGCTGCTACGGTCATGGCGCCAACGATGGCACAAGGCATATCATGAGCAAGCCCTCGCGCAGTTTTCCCAGGCCGCTTTCGGAGTTGCTGAGCGCCACCTTGGGCGATGCATTCAAGGCACAGGGCTTTGCCTCAACCGAGATCATTTCCCGCTGGCCCGACATTGTCGGCGCAGAGATCGCCGCCCACAGCGAGCCGCTCAAGATCAACTGGCCGCGTGCCAGCGAGAGAGACGTCGCGGAACCCGCCACGCTCGTGCTGCGGGTAGAAGGTCCGGCAGCACTCGAAATCCAACATCTGTCCGCCGTCATCCTCGAACGGGTCAACCGCTTCTTCGGCTGGCAGGCCATTGGCCGAATTGCGTTGCGCCAGGCGCCGCTGCGACGTCGCGAACAGCCTCCGGCCCATGAGCCCGATCCGGCAGTGGCTGCACGCATCGCCGAAACCTTGCCCGACGTGAAGGACGAGGGCTTGCGCCAAGCGCTCGCTCGCCTTGGCGCGGCTATCAAGCGAAATTAAGCCTCGCGAGCGCCTTGGCAGGCCGGCCCGGCATTGCCACAATTGTGCTGTCGAGCTAGCCAGTATTGGCACCAGACCGGCATTTCAGCCCAGGAGCCTCAGTTGCAGATCACCCGCCGCGAATTTTGCCAGAGCACAGCTGCCATGGCACTTGCCACCGCCTTTGGCGCTTCGTCGTTATCGCCGGTCGGGGCTTTGGCCGCTGAGACGGTGCCGGCCGCCGAATTGATGAAACCGGATGCTTTGCCGGAAATGATTATGGGCGACGACAAGGCACCGGTGACCGTCATCGAATATGCGTCGATGACCTGCCCGCACTGCGCACATTTTCAAGAGACGACTTTTCCGGAACTCAAGAAGCGCTACATCGATACCGGCAAGGTGCGTTACATTTTCCGCGAATTCCCGCTCGATAATCTGGCTGCCGCAGCGTTCATGCTGGCGCGATGCGCTGGCAAGGACGACAAGGACAAATATTTTGCCCTGATCGACACGCTGTTCCGCCAACAGCGGCAATGGGCCGTGGAGAAGCCATTACCGCCACTGCTTGCGATCGCCAAGCAGGCGGGGTTCACGGAGGAGGCTTTCAAAGCCTGCCTCGCGAATCAGCAGGTGCTCGATGGCATCGAAAGCGTGCGCAAACGCGCCGTCGACACTTTCAAAGTGCAGTCGACGCCCACTTTCTTCATCAACGGAACGTCGTACCCGGGAGCCTTGTCTATTGAGGACATGGCCAAGGCGATCGACCCCTATCTCAAGGGCTGATAAGGGTTTTTTGGCCTGGTCCACCCCGGCGCCGTGGCCGCTGGGGCCGCAATTTTTCCCCCACCACATGGGAAAGGTCTGGAAAACCACCGCCGGCTTCCGCGCGGCAGTTGCCCTAGCGGTCGCGGCGATTCATTCTCCAGACCGATGCGGCGCACGGGCACCCTGGCGGGGCCAAGCCCTGGACCGGCTTGCTGAATTGTTCAATGCAAAACCTGATGGAGCGACGGGTTCTCATCCCGCTTTGCGCATGATCCCGAAAAGATTGTCCTCGACTTGATCGGGCGAACCAAAGGTCATGTGCCAACAAAAAGAACCATGAGGCCTTAATGAAGCTCACACGACTACGCCTGCTCGGCTTCAAGTCGTTCGTCGAACCGACAGATTTCCTGATTGAACCGGGATTGACCGGCGTCGTCGGGCCGAACGGCTGCGGCAAGTCGAATCTGGTCGAAGCGCTGCGCTGGGTGATGGGTGAATCCTCGCACAAATCCATGCGCGCCTCGTCCATGGATGAGGTGATCTTTTCCGGCTCCAATACCCGCCCCGCGCGGAACAATGCCGAGGTGGCGATCGCAATCGACAATTCAACGCGCTCGGCACCGGCCGCCTTCAACGATCAGGATTCGCTCGAAATTGCCCGCCGGATCGAACGCGATACGGGTTCCAGCTACCGAATCAATGGGCGCGAAGTGCGCGCGCGCGACGTGCAGATCCTCTTTGCCGACGCCTCGACCGGCGCGCGCTCGCCGGCGCTCGTACACCAGGGTCGTATCGGCGAAATCATCCAGGCCAAGCCGGAACAGCGCCGCCGCGTGCTGGAAGACGCTGCCGGTGTCGCCGGACTGCACGCCCGCCGGCACGAGGCCGAGCTGCGTCTGAAGGGCGCCGAGGCCAATCTTCTGCGAGTTGAGGACGTCATCGGCCAGTTGGCCGCCCAGATCGACGGTTTGAAGAAGCAGGCGCGCCAGGCGATCCGCTATCGCACCGTATCCTTGCAGGTGCGCAAGGCGGAAGCGACGCTCTACCATTTGCGCTGGACGGCTGCGAACGGCGAGGTGACCGACGCCGAGCACGCCAAGGACCTCTGCGTGCGCACGGTCGCCGACCGCGTCGGTGCGGAAGCCGAGGCTTCCAAGCGTCAGGCGCTCGCCGCTGCCAGCCTTCCAGAATTGCGTGAAGCGGAGGCGCGCGCGGGCGCGGCCCTGCACCGTCTTAGCGTTGCCCTGCAGGATCTTGATCGCGAAGAAGCGCGCGCCAAGGATCGCGTCGTCGAACTTGATCTTCGGCTTGTTCAATTTGCCGCCGACACCGAGCGCGAGCAGCGCCTCGCGGCCGACGCCGAACAGGCGATTGCTCGCCTCGCAGCCGAGGAAGAAACCATCCGGGCCGAAGCGCGCGAGAGCGCCGGCCACCGCAGTGGCGTCGACGCCAAGGTGTCCGAGGCCGATGCCGAGCTCGGCGCCGCCGAGAAAATCTTCACCGATCTCACCACAGCGTTTGCCGACCTCACCGCCCAGCGCAATCGTTTCGAGAACGCCGCGCGCGAACAAGGTGAGCGCATCACCAGGATTTCATCCGAGATTGAGGCAATCGAGCGCGAGCTGGCAACGCTGCAGCCCGCCGATAGCGGCCCGCTCGCTGCCGTCGTTGAGGGGGCGCAAGCAGCGCTGACAGAAGCGGAAGCCGCAGCCATCGCCGCCGAGGCCGCGCACAACAATGCGCGTGCCGAGCTGGAAGCCGCGCGCGAGGCATCGGCTGAATCGGAAAAACGCGCGCAGCGGCTTGAGACCGAGGCCAAGACCCTGTCTAAGATGCTATCCCTCGAGACCCGCAGCCTGTGGCCTCCGGTGATCGACCACATCTCCGTGGAGAAAGGCTACGAAAAGGCGCTGGGCGCCGCGCTTGGCGACGATCTCGATGCGCCCGTCGATCCATCCTCGCCCATGCATTGGACCGAGGTGGCGAGCGAGGGCGGCGACCCCGGCCTTCCTGATGGCGTCGAGCCCCTGGCACGTTACGTCAAGGCGCCTGCGCAACTCGCACGGCGGCTTGCGCAGATCGGCGTGGTGGAACGCGATGCGGGCATCCGGCTTGCCGGCACTCTCAAGACCGGCCAGCGGCTGGTGTCACGCGAAGGCGACCTCTGGCGCTGGGATGGTTTTGTCGCCGCCGCACACGCGCCCACCGGCGCCGCCCGCCGGCTGGCCCAGCGCAGCCGCTTTGTCGAGATCGACGGCGAGCTTGAGAGCGCGCGCAGCGAGGTCGCGGCCAAGCGCCGCGCACTTGAAGCAGCGCAAGCAGCATTCGAGTCAGCCAGCAGCGCGGAAACTGAAAAACGGGCCCGCGAACGCGACCTCAACCGCCAGGCGGCACGGCTTTCAGCGTTGGCCGAGGCGCGTGCGCGGCTGAACATGAGCCGCGACGAAGCGACTGCCGCCAGGACGAAAGCCCAGAGCGCGCTCGGCGGACTTGCTCCGGCCGCAGACCTTGCAACTAAGCTCGCACACGTGCGCGACGAAATCGCGTCCAAGCGCGCCAGGCTCGCCGAGGTGCAAGCCGAGCAGCAGGCGATTGTGCGTGAAGCTGAACTTGCCGACCGCCGGCTGGCAACACTCGCCTCCGACAGGACCGGTTGGAACGAACGCCAGCAGGGCGCGCGCGACCAGATCGGCACGCTCGAACAGCGCATTGTCGAGGCCAAGCGGGATCGCACCGAGCTGGAGATCGCGCCGAAAGTCTTCGCGGAGAAGCGCGGCGCACTGATCACGGAAGTCAAGACCGCAGAGACTGCACGGCGTGCCTGCGCCGACCGTTTGCAGGAGGCTGAAAACGCAATGGCTGAAGCCGACCGTGACGCTCGCGCGGCACTGGAAGCAGCGAGCGCAGCGCGCGAAGATCTTGCCCGCGCAGAGGAACGTTTCGAGGGCGCCAAGCGCCGTCTGGCGGATATCGGCCGCGAGATCCATGACATGCTCGAGATCGAGCCTACGGGAGTGGCAGAGCTTGCGGAAATCGGGCCGACCGATCCGCTGCCGGATCTCGTCGAAATCGAAGAAAGACTCGAACGTCTGCGCCGCGAGCGCGAGCGTCTGGGCGCGGTCAATCTCCGTGCCGAGGAGGAATTGCGCGAGGTGGAGACGCAGCACTCTTCGCTCACCACCGAGCGCGACGATCTGGTCGAGGCGATCAAGAAGCTGCGGCTCGGCATCCAGAGCCTCAACCGTGAGGCCCGCGAGCGGCTGCTTACCTCGTTCGAACAGGTCAACAAGCACTTCCAGCATCTCTTCGTCCAGCTGTTCGGCGGCGGAACCGCCGAGTTGCAGCTGATCGAAAGCGAGGACCCGCTGGAGGCCGGCCTTGAAATTTTGGCCAAGCCGCCCGGCAAAAAACCGGCAACGCTGTCGCTGCTTTCAGGCGGCGAACAGGCGCTGACTGCGCTGGCGCTGATCTTCGCCGTGTTCCTGACCAATCCGGCGCCGATCTGCGTCCTCGACGAAGTCGACGCGCCGCTCGACGATCATAACGTCGAGCGTTTCTGCGACCTGCTCGACGAAATGGCCAAGTCAACCGACACACGATTCGTGATCATCACGCACAATCCGATCACCATGGCGCGCATGAACAGGCTGTACGGCGTCACGATGGCCGAACGCGGTGTCTCGCAGCTTGTGTCGGTCGATCTGGAAGCCGCGGTGCAGTTCCGCGAGGCGAGCTAGCGTTAAGCTGCGACTGGCTCCATCAGCCGCGGCTCGCCCGCGAGCCAGGCGGAACTTACCGTCCACGCATGATCCTGTCCGCACGCCGGGCAATGCATGCGGCTGGTGACCTTCGGCAATTTGCAGAACACGCTCGGCTCTGTCTCGATCGCGGTCGAGACCGCACGGCCTGTAACGGGACACCGAATCATCACCGCGCTCATGGGTGATGCCCTCCGAATTTAATCTCCCCATACCCGGCAGCGATGGAACTTGTAGATCGTGACCGTCTCAAGATCGCGCCACGTTCTGTGGATAAACTTTACGTCATCGATTTGCCGCCGGGAACCAATCCCGGAGCGCGGCGTTAGTGTCGCGTGTATTTCAGCTGGGCGGCTCCCCCCTTACCCCCCGAATAGCCGTCTGGCGAAGAGACCCCGGGTTCAGGCTCGGGGTCTTTTTTGTTTCGGCGCCTTCTTTTAGCGCTCGTCCCTGCGAAAGCAGGGACCCAATTTTCTTGAGCTGGATTCCCGCTTAGGCGGGAATGAGCGGATTTGTTGATCGGTGGTTTGTTACCGCCACCCCTACCCGGTTGCCGTTGGCGGCTGCGGTCTTACCTGAGATACTTATTTAGTTTAGTCGTCGATCTCACTGCGTTCGAATTTGGAGCCGTTTCCATGTCCACCACCGGCTGGGTTGTTCTTGCCATCATTGTCGTATTCGTGATCTGGGCGATCAGCATCTACAACGGCCTGGTCGCGATGCGGCAGAGGACCAATCAAGCGTTCGCGGATATCGACGTCCAGCTCAAGCAACGCCACGACCTCATCCCCAACCTGATCGAGACGGTCAAAGGCTATGCCGCACATGAGCGCGGAACGCTGGATGCGGTGGTACAGGCGCGCAACGCTGCGATAGCAGCGCCCGGCGTCGAGCAGAAAGTTGCGGCGGAAAATGTGCTCAGTGGCGCGTTGCGCCAGCTGTTCGCGCTGTCGGAGAACTATCCAAACCTGAAGGCCAACGCGAATTTCCAGCAATTGCAGACCGACCTATCCGACATCGAGAACAAGCTCGCGGCCTCTCGCCGTTTCTTCAACAGCGCGGTGCAAGAATACAACACGGGCATCCAACAGTTTCCGGCGTCGCTATTCGCCGGAGCTTTTGGCTTCACGCAGCGCACGTTTTTCGATCTCGGAGAAACCCGCGCCCAGCTCGAGCAGGCGCCGAGCGTCAAGTTCTAACACTCTGTCATTCCGGTGCGCCGCGAACGGCGAGCCCGGAATCCATAACCCCGGTCTGTGATTATGGATTCCGGACCCGCGCCTTTCGGTGCGTCCCGGAATGACAACCATCGAGGTTCATCGCAGGTTCATGGCCGCCTACGGACTCTATACGCATATCCAGTCGAACAAGCGCCGCTCGGTCGCGCTGCTGATCGGCCTGTTCTTTCTGGTCTATGTGATGGTGTTCGCCGGCGCGTTGCTGGCCGAAGCGCTGACCGTTGATGCACCGCTCGACTATCTCATCCGCGCGGCGCAATTCGATTTCATCAAGGCGCTGCCCTTCGCCACCATCGGCGCCGTGATCTGGATCGCGATCGCCTATAAATTCCACCAGCAGATGATCGATGCCGTCACCGGCGCGCAACCGGTCACCCGCCAGGAAGAGCCGCGCCTCTATAATCTGCTGGAAAATTTGTGTATCTCGCGCGGCATCACCATGCCGACCTTGCGCATCGCCGACGATAACGCGCTCAATGCTTTCGCAACCGGCCTCAACGAGAAGCAATATTCGATCACCGTGACGCGCGGCCTGATCAACGCGCTCAACGATCAGGAAATCGAGGCCGTACTCGGACACGAGCTTACCCACATCCGCAATGGCGACGTGCGCATGGTGGTGATCGCGGTGGTGATCGCCGGTGTGATCTCGTTCTTTGGCGAGCTCGTATTCCGCATCTTCTTCCAGAACGTATTCTGGGGAGGCGGGCGGCGTTCGGGCGATGGGGACCGCAAGGGCGGCGCCGGTCTCGCTGTCATCATCGCTATCGCCATCATCGCGGTGGTCTGGATTCTCTCCATCGTGATCCGTTTCGCGCTTTCGCGACAACGCGAGTATTTGGCCGATGCCGGCTCAGTCGAGCTCACGAAAAATCCCGATGCCATGATCTCGGCACTGCGCAAGATCGAAGGGCGTGGCGAAATACCCGGCGCCAATTCTGCCGTGATGGAAATGTGCGTGGACAATCCGCGCGTGGGTTTCTCCAATGTTTTTGACACCCATCCGTCGGTCGAAGCGCGTGTCGATGCGCTGGTGAAATTCGCCGGCGGCCACGATCCAGGGCCGCTGGTGTTGGAAGCGCCGGAGCCACAGGCGCAAATTGACGATCAGTCGGGCGCGCAAAACGCCGATGCCGGTCCATGGGGCGACGCGCCACAATCCGCGTCGCAAGAAGGCCCGTGGGGACCGCAGCCCGGCGCGCCAACGGGACCGTGGGGGCCGAAGCAAAATTAGGCGCCAGACAGGTCGTCATCGCAGCGCCGGCGATGAGCAACCCGTAGGGTGGGCTAGGGCGAGATAGCGCCGAGCCCACCGGAATTAATTGAAATGCCGCCGGTGAGCTTGCTTCCGCCTTCGCGTTACGCGCGTCGGCGTCGCTTAGCCCACCCTACAAACTCCCGCACGCGGGGTAAAGGAAGAAGTACTCACCGTTCGCGCTAATGCCCTTCGAATGAAATCAATGTGCGCACCGGCACATCCATCTTGCGCAACTTATCCGCGCCACCGAGTTCGGGCAAATCGATGACGAAGCATGCGGCAAGCACATTGGCGCCCAGTTGCCGCAGCAGTTTCACTGCGCCCCCCGCGGTGCCGCCGGTGGCGATGAGATCGTCGACCAAAATCACCCGCTCGCCCTTGGACACCGCGTCCTCGTGCACTTCCATCTCGTCAAGGCCGTACTCCAACGAGTAGGCGATGCTCACACGCTTGTGCGGCAACTTGCCTTTCTTGCGGATTGGAATGAAGCCGGCCGAAAGCTGATGCGCCACCGCTCCGCCCAGAATGAAGCCGCGCGCCTCGATGCCGGCAACCTTATCGATCTTCATGCCGGCCCAGGGCTGCACCAGTTCATCAACCGCGCGGCGGAACGCGCGCGCGTCGCCCAACAGCGTCGTGATGTCGCGAAACATGATGCCGGGCTTGGGATAGTCCGGAATCGAGCGGATGGCCGCGCGCAAATCGTGTTCGAGGCTGGGAGAGGTCATCAACTGTGCCCATTCACTGACCCGGCAACCAGCGCCGCGGCGTCTCGCGCTTGTCGTCATAGGCCGCCTCGAATACTGGCGCGGCGAGTGTCGACTCGATGTGCAAGATGGTTTTTCCGTTGTTTGAAAAGCCATGCCTGCGGCCGGCCGGCACAATGACCATTTGTCCGCTCGTCATCGTGGCATGCGTGTCATCAACCCACACATCCGCTTGCCCGTCGCGGACGCACAGCACTTCCTCGACTGCATGCAGATGGGTCGGCGCGCCATGTCCCGGCTCGCACCATTGCTCGAACATGCAGAGTTGCGTCGCACTATTGGCCGCCGACGCTTTCATGCGCGTCATGACGCCCGCCCGCCATTCCTCGCGCGGCTGCTGCTCCAGATCGACGATGCGCATCGGTTCTCCAAAAATTCACGGCACGTAAAAAGGCCGAAAGCTTCGATAGTCTGGCCAACAATGTCGGCGCGCACAAGCGGGATGGAAGTCACGTCGAGCAAGATCAGCCGCGAAGTACCCTGCCCGCAACCGCATCGAGTTTCTTGATCAGCTCCGGGTCGCGCGCCTCAGGCGCGGTAATCAGTGCCGTGTCGAGCGCGCGATCCGAACCGATGGGGCAAGGCTCGTGTTCGCGCGGGAAATCGCGCGCCAGCCGCGCCACCAGACGCTTGGCTTTTTCAGCATTCGCCAGCAGCACCTTGATGATGTCCTGCACAGTGACGGCGTCGTGGTCCGGGTGCCAGCAATCGAAATCGGTCACCGTGGCGGCGGTGGCGTAACAAATCTCCGCTTCGCGAGCGAGCTTGGCTTCCGGCATGTTGGTCATGCCAATCACCGAATAGCCGAGCTGCTTGTAGGTCATGCTCTCGGCGTAAGTGGAGAACTGCGGGCCTTCCATGCAAACGTAAATGCCGCCCCAGTGCGGTGTGATGCCTTCTGCCATCGCCGCGTTGCGCAAATGCGCCCGCAGAAGGGGCGAAACCGGATGCGCCATCGATACGTGTGCCACCAGTCCCTTGCCGAAGAACGAGCTCTCCCGCATATGGGTGCGATCGACAAACTGGTCCACCAGAACGAAAGTGCCGGGCGGCAACTCCTCCCTGAACGAGCCGCAGGCCGACAGCGAAATCAGATCGGTGACGCCGGCGCGCTTGAGCGCATCGATATTGGCCCGATAGTTGATGTCGGACGGCGACAGGCGGTGGCCCTGGTCGTGGCGCGACAGAAACACGACGGGCAGGCCCGCGATTTCGCCAATGCGCAGAGGCCCGGATGGCTCGCCCCACGGGCTCTTGATCCGCTGCTCGCGCACATTGGTAAGCCCCGGCAGGTCGTAGATGCCGGACCCGCCGATAATGCCGAGGACCGCTTTGGTCATTCCGACTCCGTCATGGCCGGGCTCGTCATCACAAGTCGGGCAAACCCGACGTCCGGTGCCATCCGCGCCTTGCTGACACTAAGCTTTAAAGACGTGGATGCCCGGCACAAGGCCAGGCATGACGATTTCACATCAGGTGGTCGATCAAAACGCCTTCAGTGCGCTGCCGACCAAACCTTCTTCTTCGTGAAATACATTAACCCCGCGAGCACGATCAGGAAGATCATGACCTGGAAGCCCATGCGCTTGCGCGCGACCAGGTGCGGCTCAGCGGCCCACATCAGGAACGCGGAGATGTCCCTGGAATACTGATCCATGGTCTGCGGGGCACCATCATCGTAGGTGACCTGGTTTGCCTGCAGCATCGGCGGCATCGCGATGTTGTGGCCCGGAAAATACCTGTTGTAGTTCCCGCCGGACGGCAGCTGGAAACCTTTCGGCGGCTCCTCGTAGCCCTTCAGGAGTGCCGCGATGTAGTCCGGGCCCTGCTCCTGATATTGCGTGATCGCATCGAACACGAACCAGGGGAAGCCGCGCTCAAAGGTGCGCGCCTTGGCTAGCGTCGACATGTCGGGCGGCGCGACGCCGCCGTTGGCCGCCCGGGCAGCCAGCTCGTTCGCAAATGGCGATGGGAAATTATCAGCCAGCCGGCCGCCGCGTTCGACCACCTCGCCTTTGTCGTCGAGATCCTTGATCTTGAAGTCGGCCGCCACCGCCGCGGCCTGCGCTTCCGAGAAGCCGGGCCCGCCCGCATCGGCCAGGTTGCGGAACGCCAGCATCTGGAGCGAATGACATGCCGCGCAGACTTCCTTGTATATCTTGAAGCCGCGCTGGAGCTGCGCCTCGTCATATTTGCCGAACGGACCAGCGAATGACCATTTCAGCTTCGGTGGGGTCGGCGTGTCGTGCTCCTGCGCGATCGCTGGCGCGGCCGCCGCGCCGAGCGCGCCGACGAGCGTGAGAGCGAGAACGGTGCGTTTCATCGTCATAACCGTGCCCCCGCTCACGCTTTTGCGCCCAAAACCGATTCCGAAATCGAATTCGGCAGCGGCCTGGTCTTCTCGAAGATGCCGAGCAGTGGCATAACGATCAGGAAGAACGCGAAGTAGTAGACGGTGAACACGCGCGACAGGATGACGTAGATGCCTTCTGGCGGCCTTCCGCCGAGCCAGCCGAGCCCGATGCACACGATCACGAACAGCCAGAAGAACTGCTTGAACAGCGGCCGATAGCGCGCCGAGCGCACGCGCGAGGTATCAAGCCAGGGGATGAAAGCCAGGATTAAGATCGAGGAGAACAGCGCGATCACCCCCATCAGCTTGTCGGGGATCGACCGCAGGATGGCGTAGAACGGCAGGTAGTACCATTCCGGTACGATTTCCGCCGGCGTCACCGCCGGATTGGCGGGAATATAGTTGTCGGCGGCGAGGAGGTAGTTCGGGATATAGAAAACGAACCAAGCAAAGAGGATGCAGAACACGACCATGAAGAAGCCGTCCTTCACCGTCGCGTAGGGTGTGAACGCGACTGTGTCCTTTTCGGATTTCGGCTCGATGCCGGTCGGATTGTTCTGACCGACCACGTGCAGCGCCCAGACGTGCAGCACGACCACGCCCGCGATCGCGAACGGCAGCAAGTAGTGCAGCGAATAGAAACGATTGAGCGTCGGATTTCCGACCGCGTAGCCGCCCCACAGCCAGGTGACGATGGTTTCGCCGACCCCGGGAATGGCGGAGAACAAATTGGTGATCACGGTCGCCGCCCAGAAGCTCATCTGCCCCCAGACCAGCACGTAACCCATGAAGCCGGCCGCCATCATCAGCACGTAGATGATGACGCCGAGAATCCACAGCACCTCGCGCGGCTCTTTATATGACCCGTAATAGACGCCGCGGAACATGTGGATGTAGACGGCGAGGAAGAACATCGACGCGCCGATGGCGTGCAGATAGCGCAACAGCCAACCGAAGTTGACGTCGCGCATGATGGTCTCGATCGATTTGAAGGCGAGATCGACATGGGGCGTGTAGTGCATCGCCAGCACAATGCCGGTGATGATCTGCACGCCGAGCATGAACGACAAGATACCGCCGAACGTCCATAGATAGTTCAGGTTACGCGGCGTCGGATAGGCGATGAAGGAAGAATGAAAGAGGCCGCCGACCGGCAACCGCTTCTCTAACCATTGCAGAAATTTGCCCTGCGGTTGGTAGGTCGAGTGTCCGCTCATGATTGAACCTTGAATGCGACGTTTCGCTTAGCCGATCTGAATCTTGGTATCGGATACGAACTTGTATGGTGGCAGCGGGAGATTCTTTGGAGCCGGACCTCTGCGGATGCGACCCGAAGTGTCGTACTGCGAACCGTGGCACGGGCAGAACCAGCCGTCATATTCGCCCTGATGGGCGAGCGGGATGCAGCCGAGATGGGTGCAGATGCCGATGATGACCAGCCACTGATCGTGACCCGGCTTGACGCGCGCACTATCCGGCTCGGGATCGGGCAGGTCGGCGACGTTGACCTTCTCCGCCTCCTCGATCTCCTTCTTGGTACGATGGAAGATGAACACCGGCTTCGAGCGCCAGAACACCTTGATGATCTGCCCGTCGGCAATGGGAGCGAGGTCCACCTCGATCGGCGCGCCCGCCGCTATGGTCGAAGCGTCCGGATTCATTTGTGCGATCAGCGGCACCAGGATCGCCGCGGCCCCCACCGCGCCGACGGCGCCGGTGGCGATATAGAGAAAGTCGCGGCGCGTGTGCTCCGCCGAAGACACGGTCGTCACGTCTTGGGCCCTTTCCCCCGGCTGGCTTGTTCATCCACCCGCGGCTGGAGCCCGGGACCGAAATCCCATGGGCGGCGGGGCGGACCGGTTGCGGCAGCCCTGAAAAAGGCAGGACAGCGCGTCGGTGGCGATCTATTGGCACCCTTGCAGTGCAAGCGCAAGCCCGCTATCGCGCCCGCGAGGATTAGTCGCATAAATCATTCGTCTAGAGCGGCCTAATCCCGGACAACGGGAAATTGCCAGACCCGCCATGCGGATCGCCCTTTACGAGCCGGACATTCCCCAGAATACCGGCACAATTCTCCGGCTTTGCGCCTGCCTGGGCATTGAAGCGCACATCATCGAGCCGGCCGGCTTCCCGGTCACCGATCGCGCCTTCCGCCGGGCCGGCATGGACTACTTCGACCAGGTTGCCCTGACCCGCCATGGATCGTTCGCGGCCTTTGAGGAATGGCGGCAGCGTCAGCGTCTATCGTTGATACTGCTGACCACCGCCGCCCAGCGCTCGTATCTCGACCACGCCTTCAGCGCCGACCAGGTGCTCCTGTTCGGGCGCGAGAGCGCCGGCGTGCCGGAGCAGGTGCACAAGGCCGCCGACGCGCGGCTGCGGGTGCCGATGCAGCCAGGCCTGCGTTCGCTCAACGTAGCGATTGCAGCCGCCATGGTCGTCGGCGAAGCGCTGCGCCAGACGGGGTGGCTTGCCACGGTGATAAGATGAGAGATGGCTCCATGGGTTCTGGTGGTGACAGTGTTTGTGCTCGCGTTTGCCTTCAACGATGCGAACGCGGCGAAGACTTTGCTCACCGACTTGATGGCGCGCCCACCGGCCGGATCGGGCGAATCGGCGATGTCCGCGCTCGCACTGCAGGCATGCATCCGACGCGCGCAAGAACTCGACCGCACAGGCACGGCGATTGACTATGAAATCGCGGCGATCGACCGCGAGGCCGCAGAAGGCGTGCTCTTGCAAAATCAGATCAATGCGGAACTGCCCATGCTCGGCAACTACGATGAACCTGCGCTCAACGCGTTCCAACGCCGGGTGATCCGCCATGAAGAGCTGGCAAAAAAATTCCAGGCGGAATTCCCGCTCTACCAGCAAAAACAGAAGGCTTACGATGCCGCAGTCGCCGAATTCGAGCTCATTTGCGCGAGCCGCTTTCTCCCCGGCGATCTCGAAGCAATCAAGAGCAAGCTCGACCTCAAATAGCGCCGCTGCCGGGCTGATCTAATCAATTATTCAGGCCGACCGTGCGCTATGACCTGCGTCACGATATAATCCCACGCTGGAGCCGGTCATGGACGCAGGCCAACTGGAAGCCCGCAAGACGCGCGCGCAAACCTGGTTCGAAGCGCTGCGTGACGATATTTGCGCATCCTTCGAAGCGGTGGAAGACGCGCTGCCGGCGAAGGCACCCCTCGCTGACCGTGCGGCAGCCCGCTTCGTGCGCACGCCATGGCAACGCACCGACCATAGCGGCGCGCCGGGTGGTGGCGGCGTGATGGCATTGATGCGGGGGCGCGTGTTCGAGAAGGTCGGCGTGCACTGCTCGACCGTGCACGGCGAATTCGCGCCGGAATTCCGTAAGGATATACCAGGCGCCGAGAAGGACCCACGGTTCTGGGCTTCCGGCATTTCACTGATCGCACACCTGCACAATCCGCACGTACCGGCGGTGCACCTGAACACCCGCTTCGTCGTCACCACCAAATCCTGGTTCGGCGGCGGCGCCGACCTTACGCCCGTGCTGGACAGACGCCGCACCCAGAACGACCCCGACAGCATCGCCTTTCATGCCGCGATGAAAACGGCCTGTGACGCACACGCCGAAATCGCGCCTTATGACAAATACAAGAAATGGTGTGACGACTATTTCTTTCTCAAGCACCGCAACGAATCGCGCGGCATTGGCGGCATTTTTTTCGACTATCTCGAAACCGACTGGGACGAGACCTTTGCATTCACACAAGACGTCGGCCGCGCTTTCCTTCGCGTTTATCCGGGATTGGTACGGAAGAATTTCACGGCACCCTGGAACGAAGCTGAGCGCGATGAACAATTGATCCGCCGTGGCCGTTACGTCGAATTCAACCTGCTGTATGACCGCGGCACCATCTTCGGCCTCAAGACAGGTGGCAATGTGGAGTCTATCCTTTCCTCCATGCCACCTGTTGTGAAATGGCCGTGACGCCGGCAATGCACGTGCCGCCATTCATTATTATTACGCTGTCCTCTGATAAATTTATGACCGCGCGATTTTCGCGCCTCAACCGTACCCGGAACTGATCCGCAGGTTCGGTGAGTTGAAAATACCGTCGCGCTAAGTTGATCATTCACGCGCGACGCAAGTTCAGCGCAGCGCACCCCACACCAGAAACACTCCGCCCAGCAACACCACTGCGTCGAGGACTGCCGTGTGCACATGCACCGGCATCCGTTCGACGAAAGCCTTGGCGAGGAAAGCACCGGGCAGCGCCACCAGCCCCGTCAACAGCGCGAAGGCAATCACCTGCGCGGTGATCACACCAGCAATTCCGAACACTGAAATCTTCACCACGCCGATCACGATCGAGATGGCGGCATCGGTGGCAATCACGCCGGCGCCTTCGACGCCGGCCGCCATCAGCAGCGACAACAAAATCACGCCGGAGCCGGCCGTGCCGCCGACCACCACGCCGTAGCCGAACGACCCGAGCGCCAGTCCCTCGTCACCGATCTTGACGCCGTGGTAACGAAGCAGCCGGCGCAGCGGCACGCTCAGGATCAACATACCACCGATCACCAGCGCGGCACCCGTGCTGGAGAGGCGGGTATAGCCCCAGGCGCCGAGCACGCATGTTGGGATGGACGTTGCGAGCACGATCGCCGTGCGCCGCCAATCAGCATATTTGAGAAACGCAAAGACCCGGCTCGAATTGGTGAACATCGCCGAGACGGCGATGATCGGCACGACCGGCTCGGCGCCCACTAGCGGCACCAGCACCAGTGGCATGAGCGCGCCGGTGCCGTAGCCCGACACCCCGCCGACGACGGAGGCGAATAGTGCGACCGCCGCAACCGGAATCAGCTGCCAGAATGAAATGTCGTGGAAGCCCGAAAAGAGATTCATGACCTGATCGCGTGCTTTAAGTCTACCGACCCGCGCTCGCCGAAGCGGTATCGGCAATCATTTCGAGCGCACCGCGTTCACCCGGAAAGCCCGCCGCAATCCAGGCTTGCTCCGCCGCGGCAATCGCAGCGCCGAGCCCCGGCCCCTGCGGCACGCCGCGCTTCATGAAGTCGGCCGCTTTCAAAGGGAATACCGGCGCGGTCCAACGCTGCGGCAGCGTCGCGAGCGCGCGCCAGTCGACGTCATTGGACGTAGCATCCGAGCGTGCCCAGCCGAGCAGCGCGTGATCTGTGAATTGCTGCGGCCTGAGCCGGTACAGCAGCGCCTTTGCCGCCTTCTCGCCGCACAAAGGCGTAATGCGCCGCCAGCCTTCCGCCATTGAGGCAAGACGCTCGTGCTCGCTGTTGGCAAGCCGCAGCTTCTGCCACAGCCGTTCGGCATCTTCGGCAATGGCGACGCCAAGCGCGCCCAGCCGCCGCACCGCGTTGGGATCCGCTCCAATCGCCGCCTCCACCTTGGCCATATTTTCGAAAGCGGCGAGATAAGGCACGCCACCGAGTACGCGCAGTAGCAGCCCTGCATGCGCCATGACGGCAAGCGTCGGCGCCGCACGCGGGGCGACCAGCAATTTCATCAATTCCATGCGCACGCGCTCGCGCGAGAGTTGGTCGAGCCCATCGCGCGCGACGATGCAGGCGGCAAGCCCGTCCGCATCCGGGCGCCCGCTGCCATATGCGGCGTGGAAGCGGAAGAAACGCAGAATGCGCAGATAGTCTTCGGCAATGCGGCTGGCGGGATCGCCGATGAAGCGCACGCGGCGCTGGCCAAGATCATCGAGTCCGCCGACATAGTCGTAGACAGTGCCGTCGCGCGTTGCCGACAACGCGTTAATCGTGAAGTCGCGCCGGTGCGCGTCGCCCGCCCAGTCGCGGCCGAACTCGACCTTGGCGTGGCGGCCGTAGGTCTCGACGTCCTGGCGCAGCGTGGTGACCTCGAAGGGATGCTTGTCGATGACGACGGTGACGGTGCCGTGCTCGATACCGGTCGGAACCGGCTTGAAGCCGGCGGCAGTGACGCGCTTCACGACTTCATCCGGTACGGCGGTGGTGGCGACATCAATTTCCGCGATCGGCACGCCGAGCAGCGCGTTGCGCACCGCACCACCGACGACGCGCGCCTCCTCGCCGTCGCGATCGAGCACACCAAGCAGGCATGGTAGCGGGCCCGTCGTGAACCAGGTGGCATCACCCAGCTGGCGATCGGTGCGGCCCAAGTGCGACGGCATCACTTCGTGGTCCCTGGCACGAACTTGCCGTTTTCCATGTGCGCCGGCACGTAGGTTGAGCCGGGCGGCGCACCGTAAAAGTGCGCAAAAAAGATGAAGCTGCCGAGCACCAGCGCCAGCGCGGCGATGGCGAGCGTAGCGACGC
The DNA here is from genome assembly GCA_035689725.1 of Pseudolabrys sp. Classification (GTDB taxonomy): domain Bacteria; phylum Pseudomonadota; class Alphaproteobacteria; order Rhizobiales; family Xanthobacteraceae; genus Pseudolabrys. The sequence goes on along the minus strand of DASSLE010000142.1, from coordinate 411 downwards.
GCACCAGCGGCCAGGATTTAAGATCCATGATGCCCGCCTTGGTCGCCCACAGGAACACCGCGTAGAGCACGAACGGCGCCAGGAACAGGGCGATCTCGGTGAAGACCGGACGAATCATCGGTAAATCCGATCGTGAAGATTCCGCAGGATACCAGCCGTCACGCCCCAAATGTAGCGCTCGTCGAAGGTGATCGCGTAGTAGTGCCGAGTAATGCCCTGCCAGTCGCGCGAATGGCGTTGCACATTATTCTGGTCCATGAGGAAAGCGAGCGGCACTTCGAACGTCACGTCGACCTCGTTGATATTGAGCTTGAGCGCGAACCCGGGCTTCACGCGCGCGATCACCGGCACGATGCGATAACCGAGTGTCGTCATATAGAGATCGAGATAGCCGAGCGGCTCGACATGAGC
>DASSLE010000141.1:0-7399 GCA_035689725.1 Pseudolabrys sp. | reverse complement strand
TTGCCCGTGAGGGTGCCGAGAACATAGACGTAGCAGTCCATGTTTCGTCCGGTTGTAACGTGTTGAAAATAGTTACCGGAAGCCGTTGAACGTGCCAGCCGGGACCACCGGCTGTGCGCCCGCAAGCAAGCCGTTGTTGCTCGCCGGCGGCGTGGAATACGCAGTACGAATTTCTGGCTGTTGCGTGCGCGGCGGCTCGACTTTGGCCGGTTGCGGCGACGAGGGCCATTCAGTCGTGCTGGCAGTCTCGGCCACGGCTTTCGGCGCGGCGTCGCGCGGTTTTGGGGCTGGCGAAGATCGAGCAGATGCAGTGTGTACTGGCGCTGAAGCAGTAGCGGACGCGGTGCGCACCGCAGCAGCATGCTTCGGCTTTGCTGCCAGCTCGGTATTGGTACCAAGCCCAGCGGCCGGTTCTTTTTCAGGTGATGGTGTTGAGGCGGCGGCTTGCGCCTTCGAACCGCCGAACAGATTGCCAATCAGTCCGGCAATTGTGGTTGGCTGCGGAGCAGGCGCTTCGCCTTGCTTAGGCTGCGGCGCAGATCGCGGCATCGGCACACTCGCGACCACGACCGGCTCGCTGGTCATAGCAGGCTCCGGCGTGACGACCGGCGCCTCGGCGGCGTTCGGTGTTGGTGGAGTGGCCGTCGTGCGCGGCGGCGCGCCCGGGGCGTTCGATACGCGCGGTAACGCACCTGGGGCGTTCGATACGCGCGGCAGCGCGCCCGGCGCGACCGTGTTACTGGCCACCTGATAGTGGCCGTTGTTGTCGAAATCGTTGTGGGGCGAAAGCTTGGCCAGGAATACAGGGTTCATGCCGCCGTCGACACCAGCGCGGGACGGCGAGGTCGATACACCTTTGGCGATGTATTCAGCCATTTTGTACTGCTCTTGCCGCCGTTGATCGAGCACCGCGTCCGCCACTGTCTTGTCGAGCTGATAGGCCGGGCAGACGCCATTTGGATTGAACGAGAGCGGCTTGGTGGAATCGTCAGGTGCCGCTGCGTCGAAGACGTAGTGTTTTTCGCAAACCGCGACCTTCGGCTCCTGCTGCGTTGCATTGAAATGGTCATAGCCCTCTTTCAACATCTTCCAGAATGCGAAGTTCGGATTGTTGCGGTGCTTGGCCATGTTCAGCGCGGTCATGCGGAACGGATAGGCCTGCAGCTGGAACGCTTTCTGCCCGCCGAAAAACGACTCGCGCGCGAGCGCATAGATTTCCTGGATCTGCTCGTCGGTCATCGCGTAACAGCCGCGCGAGGAGCAATCACCATGCACCATCAGCTCCGAGCCTGTGTAACCCATCGCGCGGTCATAGGCATTCGGAAAACCGGTGTTGAAGGCGAGGTAGTAGTTGGAGTTCGGATTCATCTGCCCGGGCGTGATGGTGTAGAAGCCCTCCGGCGCCTGACGGTCGCCTTCTTTCTTCTTGGGGCCTAGATCACCCGACCAGCGACAGATCGGATAGGTTTTCAAGAGTACGAATTGGCCATCGCGGTTCTTCTTCCAGATCTCCATCTCCGCTTCTTCCTTGAAGATTCGGGCGAGAATCGGAGACTCCTTATCCATATTTTTCGTCGCCATCTCGGCGAGCATCTTTTCGGAAAGCGGAGCTTGTGCGCGGCCGGTCGGAGCAATGGTGTCGGGGTCGCATCCGGCAAGGGCAATCGCTACGGCAACAGCCGCGGACGCCAGCAGCGCGCGAGCAAAAGGTCGATTCAAACCTGGTACTCCCCGAAGGGGCGGGCCCTCATGGAGTAATCGTTATCCTTAAGATGTGGCATCTGCAAGGCGGTCCGCGCCATCCCAGACTACCGCTAAGCCCATGGTAAAGCAAAAGTAAACGGTATGTGCTTCAGCTGACGGCGCGACCCATTGTGAGGAACTTCTCGCGCCGCTGCGTTCGCACTGCCTCGCGGCCGAGTCCCCGCAATTCTGCGAGGGCCGTGGCGATAGCCTCACCGGTTGCGTCGATGGCAGCCCGCGGATCGCGGTGGGCACCTCCGGTCGGCTCCGGTACCACGCTGTCGATCACGCCGAAGCGTACCATATCCTGGGCGGTGATCTTCATGCTGGTCGCAGCCTCCTGCGCCTTGGCCGTATCGCGCCACAGGATCGAGGCCGCGCCTTCCGGCGAGATCACGCCGTAGATGGCGTGCTCAAGCATCAGCACGCGATTGGCGGTGGCAATCGCGATAGCGCCGCCGGAGCCGCCCTCTCCCAGGATCACCGCGATGTTCGGTACCCCGAGTGACAGGCAGGTCTCAGTCGAGCGCGCTATCGCTTCCGCCTGGCCACGCTCTTCGGCCCCGATGCCAGGATAGGCTCCCGCGGTGTCCACCAGCGAGATCACCGGGATGCCGAAGCGGTCGGCCATTTCCATCAGCCGAACTGCCTTTCGATAACCTTCCGGGCGCGCCATCCCAAAATTATGCTTGAGGCGGCTTTCGGTGTCGGAGCCCTTTTCATGGCCGATGACGCAGACGCTTTCACCGCGAAAGCGGCCGAAGCCACCGACGATTGCAGGGTCGTCGCCGAATTTGCGGTCACCGGCGAGTGGGATGAAATTGCTGACCAGCCCGGCGATAAAGTCGAGGCAGTGCGGCCGTTGCGGATGCCGGGCAACCTGAGTCTTCTGCCAGGGTGTGAGCTCTGCATAGAGCTCTTTCAGCGCTACAGCAGCCTTCGACTCGAGCCGATTGATTTCCTCGATAATGGCGACTGCGTTACCTGTCTCGCCCATCGCGCGCAATTCCTCGACCTTGGCCTCGAGCTCGGCCACCGGTTTTTCGAAGTCCAGATAACTGCGCATTGGGTTCAGGCGAGAGTGTTTGCAGGGCGAACTGACGCGGGCGAAGCCTTTAAGTCAAGCAACCGGGTTAATTTCGCTTTTACGTATGCCTTTGGCTAGCTGTCCGCCAATGGATGCAGATCGCGCACTAGCGTTTTCAGCCGTTCTTCCAGAACGTGGGTGTAGATTTGCGTAGTCGAAATATCCGCGTGCCCAAGCAAAGTTTGCACCACGCGCAAGTCTGCGCCGTTGTGTAGCAGATGGCTAGCGAACGCGTGGCGTAGCACGTGCGGGCTCAAGCGGTCGGGCTGAATGCCACACGACTGACCGAGTGCCTTAAGGTCGCGCGCGAAATGCTGACGGGTCAGGTGGCCCTGCTCACCAAATGATGGGAATAGCCATTTCGACTTCGCGTTGCGTTCAGTTGTGGCGCACAGTTCGAGATACTCGGACATGGTGCGTTTGGCCTGCTGGTTGAGCGGTACGAGCCGTTCCTTGCCGCCCTTGCCGCGCACAACCAACATGCGCTGATCGCGCCGCGCCGCAGACGCGGGCAATGCCACAAGTTCGGACACGCGCAGGCCTGTGGCGTAGACCACTTCCAGCAGACATAGCAGGCGCGCTGCCCGCAAGCGCTGAGCCGGCGGCTGCTCGGCGTTATCACTGTTTGCTCGCGCTTGCGCCAGGAGTTTGTCGACGTCGGCGATCGAAAGCACCTTGGGGAGAGCGCGCGCGCGCTTCGGCCCCTCGAGCACCGCGGCTGGATCGTCGGTGCGTTTTCCCTCAGCGTATAGAAACTTGTAGACTTGGCGCACCGCCGACAAGCGACGCGCGAGCGATGACGCCTTGAAGCCGCGCTCGGAGAGACTCGCAATGAAGCCGCGCAGATCGACCGTTGTCGCATCGGCGATTGTTCGGCCTGCGGCGCGCAGATGTGCCGACAAGTCGTTCAAATCGTTGCGATAGGCGGAAAGCGTGTTCTCGCCCGCGCCGCGCTCGGCTGCGAGCATGTCGAGAAACAATTCGACCAGCGCTTCATCGGTTGCTCTTGGCCGGCGGATCATCGCCTCGCCTTGTCTCCGGCGTCAGTGATTCTTGAGAAACTTGTCGGGTGGAATAGTCACGATGATCTCGCGTGGCTGGTATTTAACAAAGGTGGCAAGCGAGAACACCGCGCCGTAACCCAGCCCGACGAGCAAGCCGAGAAAGACCAAAAATCTGAATAGACTCGGCATGATCAAACCCGGCAAACGTCCGTGCGTCAGCGCCTAGCGATTTTAGGCGAGTTACGACCACGTTCCGGACCGCTGACAAGACTGTCCTCGCAGTGTCGCGATTACTGGTATATGGAACCGTGGATTCGCTTCGGAACCATAGCATGGTTAACGGTGCCATTCAAAAACCAGCAGAAAATGGCCTGGAATCGGCGGTGGTCCGTGCGCTTGGCAGCCGCTCTATTGTGCTCGTCGGCATGATGGGCGCTGGCAAATCATCAATCGGCCGAAGGCTTGCGGGGCGACTCGGAATTCCATTCATTGATGCCGATACCGAAATCGAGACCGCTGCGGGCATGACCATTCCGGAAATTTTCGACAAGCATGGCGAGCCGTATTTTCGCACCGGCGAGGCGCGTGTGATTGCACGATTGCTGGACAACGGCCCGCAGGTTTTGGCAACCGGCGGCGGCTCCGTGATGGACGCGCAGACTCGTACGCTGATCGGCGAAAAGGGTGTTTCGATATGGCTGAAGGCCGATATCGACGTGTTGCTTAAGCGGACTAAGCGGCGCAACGGCCGCCCGCTGGCGGAAAAAATCAAAGATCTCCTGCCGGTGCGCGAGCCGCTTTATGCACAAGCCGACATCATCGTGCAGTCGCGCGACGAACCGCACGATACCATTGTCGATGAGATCATGGCCCAGTTGCCGAGACGCCTTGGTTTCGGTGCGGAGAAATCGTCATGACCGCGCCATTGCGACAGACCGAACCGAGCATGGTGAGGGTCGCTCTGGGTGCGCGCGCTTACGATATTGCGATCGGCCGCGGGCTGCTTGCAACTTTGGGTGAGCGTATCAGGCTGCTTCGGCCCGGCGCTCGGGTCGCGATCGTCACCGACGAAGCCGTCGCCAAACTTCATCTCGGCGCTGCCGAATCCGCGCTTAAGTCTTTCGGCATCGACAGTACGCGCATCGTTGTGCCAGCGGGCGAAGGCTCCAAGAGTTATGCGGCATTCGAGCAAGTGTGCGAGGCCGTTATCGCCGCTCGCGTCCAGCGAAATGATCTCATCGTTGCGTTAGGCGGTGGCGTAATCGGCGACTTGGCGGGTTTCGTGGCCTCTTGCCTGCGACGCGGGCTCGATTTTGTGCAGGTGCCAACGACGCTTCTCGCCCAGGTCGATTCGTCGGTTGGTGGGAAGACAGGTATCAACTCTCGCCAAGGTAAAAATCTGATTGGCGCTTTTCACCAGCCGCTTCTGGTGATCGCCGATACTGCCTTGCTCGACACATTGGCAAAACGCGAATTCCGCGCCGGCTACGCCGAAGTTGCCAAATACGGTCTGCTCGGCGATGCGGCGTTCTTCGCCTGGCTTGAGAAGAACTGGCAGGATGTGTTTGCCGGCGGCCCGGCGCGTGAGCATGCGATTGCAGTCTGCTGCCGTGCCAAGGCTGGCATCGTTGCTCGCGACGAGCGCGAGACTGGCGAGCGCGCGCTGCTCAATCTCGGCCACACTTTCGGCCATGCGCTGGAAGCCGGCTGCGGGTTCTCCGATCGCTTGCTGCACGGGGAGGCAGTGGCGCTGGGGATGGCTCTGGCGTTCGAATTTTCCGCTCATAGGGGGCTGATTGCGGCTTCGGAGGCCGCGCGCGCCTCCGTCCATCTTGCGGCGGTCGGCTTGCCCACCCATCTGAAGGATGTCTCCGGCGGCGTACCGGCTGTCGATACTTTGATGGATCTGATCGCTCAAGACAAAAAGGTAAGGCGCGGCACGCTCACCTTCATTCTGGTGCGCGGCATAGGCCAGGCTTTTGTCGAGAATAATGTTGATGCTGCTGAGGTACGTGCTTTTCTTGCCCACAAACTTGCTTAAGCGATGACCGCGAGCGACTGGTTTTCAATTGTCGTCGTTTTGATCTGCCTGCTGCTTTCAGCCTTCTTCGCCGGCAGCGAAACCGCGTTGACCGCTTCTTCCCGCGCCAGCATGGCTCGCCTCGAGAAGCATGGAAATCGGCGTGCGACAATCGTCAACCGACTGTTGCAGCAGCGCGAGCGATTGCTTGGCGCGTTACTTTTCGGCAACAACGCAGTCAATATTGCCGCGTCGGCGCTCGCAACCGGCGTGCTGCTGACCTGGTTTGGCAATGCCGGCGTGGTCTATGCCACGGTGGTCATGACAATAGTCGTCGTCGTGTTCTCCGAGATTCTGCCCAAGACGGCGGCATTCAATGCGCCCGACCGGATCGCGCTCGCGGTTGCACGCCCGATGTATTGGTTCGTCAAAATATTCGGCCCGGTTCTGATGGCAATCGAAGCGTTGGTACGCTGGCTCCTCAAGCATGCGGGGATGACGGTCGGCGATGATCAGCAGGTTCTCTCCGCGCGTGAGGAATTGCGCGGTGCGGTCGATCTACTCCACCTTGAAGGCGATGTGGAGACACTCGACCGCGATATGTTCGGCGGCGTGCTCGATTTACGTGAACTGGCGGTTTCCGACGTTATGATCCACCGGACGAACATGATCACGCTCGACGCCGACGATTCGCCGGAAGACACGGTCAACGCAGTTATTGCTTCGCCGGTTACACGCCTGCCGTTGTGGCGCGGAAATCCGGAAAACATCATTGGCATTTTGCACGTGAAGGATCTGTTGCGCGCATTGCATGCGGTCGATGGCGACGCCGCCAAGGTCGACATCGCATCGTTATTGACGCCACCCTGGTTTGTACCTGACACGCGACCTGTCTCGGAGCAGCTCAAAGCGTTCCGCCGTCGTAAGACACCGTTCGCGCTCGTAGTCGACGAATACGGTGAAGTCGAGGGCCTGGTGACGCTCGAGGATATATTGGAGGAAATCGTCGGCGACATCACCGACGAGCACGATGTCGCCATGCCGGGCGTGCGGCGTCAGCCTGACGGATCGGTCAATGTCGACGGCGCGGTGCCGATCCGCGACTTAAACCGCGTGATGGATTGGAATCTGCCCGATGAGGAAGCGACCACAATCGCTGGTCTCGTCATCCATGAGGCGCGCTCGATTCCGGAAGTGGGTCAGAGTTTCACCTTTCACGGATTTCGATTCAGAGTGTTGCGGCGTGCACGTAATCGCATCACCGCATTGCGCATTCAGCCTCTCCCGCGTGTTCAGCGGGCGAAAACAGCCTGACACCTAAACGCCGTCCTCGCCCGGGGCGGCGGCATGGATAGCGAGCGCATGGATACCGCCTGTGAGCTCGGCTGAAAGCAATTGATTAATCATCCGGTGGCGTTCGAGCCGGGTCTTTCCTTTGAACGCTTCCGACACGATATAGATGCGGTAGTGAGTTTGCCCGCCCGGCCGGTGCCCGGCATGGCCTTCATGCTGGTGGGATTCATCCAGCACTTTGAGGCTTTGCGG
>DASSLE010000140.1:0-4332 GCA_035689725.1 Pseudolabrys sp. | reverse complement strand
AGCAACGTATAGAGAACTAGGCCAGGCGACTCCGAGATTTCTGCCAATGCATGGTCGAGTTGTTTCTTGGAGCGCACCATTGGATAGAGGTGTTCCACCGGCGACACACTGGCGTATTGCGCTGCGGCGGCACGGGCGACCGTAATCAGAGTTTCACCGGTAGCGTCAGACACCAAGTGTAGGTGGAAATAACCGGTCTCGGGCATCTGTATAACGGCCAGATAGCATGTGGATATTACGGGAGGAGGCCATGGCTTGACCTGACAAGCAAGCCATCATGGGTCATGGGTTCAACTTCTATCCACATCGCTGCCGTTGGGAGACTTGTTGGACGCTGATGAGTTGGAGTCACCGCAATGTGGATACTCGGCTGGGGACGAACGGGGATAGCCACGCAAAAGCCCTGCAAAACCGGTACTTCTGCTGTGGATGATGTAAAGCTGGATTGGGGTGGATTTTGAATCAGCTTCATCGATCCGGTGGACAGAGTGTTGACCGGCAGGCATGAGTCCAATCAACGCTCCAATAGACACTACAGATTCTTAGAAGACTATTTAATGGAAGAAGCCGGATCGGTGAGTGCCATGGGGAAAAAGCTGTTGCGAGTGCTCGCGGGAAAGCATGAAACAGTGCCCCCCATCTGGTTGATGCGGCAGGCAGGACGCTACCTTCCGGAGTATCGTGCAGTGCGGGAGAAGGCAGGTGGCTTTCTTGATCTTTGTTTTAATTCTGAGCTGGCGGCTGACGTGACCTTGCAGCCGGTGCGCCGCTTTGGTTTCGATGCAGCGATTTTGTTTTCCGATATTCTTGTGGTGCCGCTGGCGCTTGGACGAAAGGTTGAATTTCTGGTTGGCGAGGGTCCTAAACTCGAACCGCTTGGGGATGCTTCGGGGCTTGCAATGCTGCGAGAGACGGCTGATCAGAACTTACTGGCGGCGGTCTATGAAACGGTTCGTCGAGTAAAAGATGCGCTGGATGACAAAACGGCACTGATCGGGTTTTGCGGAGCGCCATGGACTGTCGCAACTTATATGGTTGCGGGCCAGGCAACTCCGGACCAGGCACCCGCGCGTCTATTTGCTCATCGGGATCCGGACGCCTTCAGTCAGCTGATTGACCGGCTGGTGCAGGCCTCAATCGAGTATTTGGTCGGCCAGCTCAAGGCTGGGGCAGAAGTTGTGCAGATCTTCGATACCTGGGCTGGCGTGTTAGGACCCGAGCAATTCGAGCGGTGGTGCATCGCGCCAACGCAAAAAATTGTCGAGGGCGTGCGCCACCGGGTACCTGGTGCGAAAATCATTGGTTTTCCGCGTGGCGCAGGCGCAATGACGCTGCCTTATGTGGAAATGACGGGCATAAGCGCGATCGGAATTGATTGGACTTTCGAGCGATCGATCGCGCGCGACACACTGCAATCACGCGTCCCCGTTCAGGGCAATGTTGATCCGCTGGCGTTGCTGGCTGGTGGTGCAGCGCTTGATCGTGAGGTGGACGACGTCACGAAGGAACTTGGCGACGGACCGCTGATCTTTAATCTCGGCCATGGCATCCTGCCCGAGACACCAATCGCCAATGTGGAGCGCATGCTCAAGCGCGTGCGCGGATGACCGCCGTGTACCTCTGGCTCAAGGCTCTGCACATCATCGCAGTCATCGCCTGGATGGCCGGCTTGCTCTATTTGCCGAGATTGTTCGTCTATCACACGATCGCAAAGTCCGGTTCCGAACTGTCGGAAACCTTTAAAACCATGGAACGCAGGCTGCTCACCTTCATCATGTTGCCGGCAATGATCGTAACCTGGATCGTCGGTATCGTGCTGTTGCTGCAAGGCCAATGGCTTGGGACCGGCTGGCTTCACGCCAAGTTGGTTGCTGTGGTCGCGATGACGATCCTTCACGGGCTATTTGCGCATTGGGTAAACGAATTTCGTTTCGATCGAAATCGGCATTCTCAAAAATTCTATCGCATTGTCAATGAGATACCGACAGTTTTGCTAATTGTCATTGTCGTGCTGGCGGCTGTGAAGCCGTTCTAATTCATCCCCACCACTGCACAGACGCGGCCTAGCCTCTTGCGCGAAACGGCGGTGCAACTTATCTTGCCGATATCCCACCGAACGCAGGCGGATGCAATCGCGTTCCGGCTCCCAGGGTTTGGGCCGGTCGCAGCATCGGGTTCCGGGCTTTATTCCCAACTTCCTCGTTACCCCAGACCTGCGATCTCTCTCCTAAGTAACACGGCGCAATTCTTTTCATATTCAAGACTTCGCCGGTAACCCTCCCAAGGACGTAAACCCCCAATGCGGGAAATGAAACTCCAGGACCTTAAGTCCAAGACCCCTGCCGAACTCGTCGCCTTCGCTGAAGAGCATCAGGTTGAAAACGCCAGCACCATGCGCAAGCAGGAGCTGATGTTCGCGATCCTCAAACGACTCGCGACCCAGGAAGTCGACATCATCGGCGAAGGTGTCGTCGAAGTCCTTTCCGACGGATTCGGCTTTTTGCGCTCGCCGGAATCAAATTACCTCTCTGGACCCGATGATATCTACGTCTCGCCAAGCCAGATCCGCCGCTTTGGCCTGCGCACCGGCGACACCGTCGAAGGCCATATTCGCTCTCCGAAAGAAGGCGAGCGCTACTTCGCGCTGCTCAAGGTCAACACGATCAATTTCGAAGACCCCGAGAAGGCGCGCCACAAGGTCAATTTCGACAATCTGACGCCGCTCTACCCCGACGAGCGGCTCAAGATGGAATACGAGGATCCGACAAAGAAGGATCTCTCCGCACGTGTGATCGACATCGTCGCGCCGATCGGTAAAGGTCAACGTGCGCTGATCGTTTCTCCGCCGCGCACCGGCAAGACCGTGCTGTTGCAGAACATCGCGCACTCGATTACCGCCAATCATCCTGAGACTTACCTGATCGTGCTGCTGATCGACGAGCGGCCAGAAGAAGTCACTGACATGCAGCGCTCCGTGAAGGGCGAGGTGATCTCTTCGACCTTCGACGAGCCGGCATCACGCCACGTGCAGGTCGCTGAAATGGTGATCGAGAAAGCCAAACGGCTGGTCGAACACCAGCGCGACGTGGTGATCCTGCTCGACTCGATCACCCGCCTCGGCCGCGCCTATAACACCGTCGTCCCCTCCTCCGGCAAGGTGCTCACCGGCGGCGTTGACGCCAATGCCCTTCAGCGGCCAAAGCGTTTCTTCGGTGCCGCGCGCAATATCGAGGAAGGCGGTTCGCTCACCATCATCGCCACCGCGTTGATCGATACCGGCAGCCGCATGGACGAAGTGATTTTCGAAGAGTTCAAGGGCACCGGCAACTCGGAGCTCATCCTCGACCGCAAGGTAGCCGACAAGCGCACCTTCCCGGCAATCGACATCACCCGCTCCGGCACGCGCAAGGAAGAGCTGCTCACCGAGCCGGCTGTGCTCAAGAAGATGTACGTTTTGCGTCGCATCCTCAATCCGATGGGCACCATGGACGCCATCGACTTTTTGCTCGACAAGCTGCGGAACACGAAGAACAACGACGAATTCTTCGAGTCGATGAATACGTAATAATAATGGCAGATATCGTCTGCTACAGGAAAGGCCGGGCCTCGTGCCCGGCCTTTTCGTTGAGGGCGCGGCGTGACCGCGGGCGCCTGCTGGGTATAGACTTAACATTCGACCTGCCCGTTAGAGGTAGGCAGCACGCGGGAGGGCCGGCATGAATCACAAGCATGTCTCGCGCCGCACTGTGCTCAAGGCCAGTGTTGCTCTTGGCGCGGCGACCGTCTTTGCGCAACCGCTCAAGGCCGCGCCGCCGCCGCCGAGTGCCGTGACGCCGACGCTGATCGAGGCCGCGAAAAAGGAAGGCAAGGCCAGCTTCTATACCGCGCTGGAGCTCAATACTTCGGAACGGCTAGCCCGCGGCTTCGAGGCGAAATATCCCGGCATTGCCATCCGGGTCGAACGCTCCGGCGCCGAGCGTATCTATCAGCGCATCGTCCAGGAGCAATCGAGCGGTATTTATGCGGTCGACGTGGTGTGCAGCACCGATCCCTCGCATTTCCTCGACTGGACCGCCAAGGACAAGGATTGGGTCGAGCCTTATGTCACCGAGGATATGGCCAAGCATTTTCCGCAGGACCAACGCGATCCGAACGGCATGCACGCGACGCTCTGCGCCTGGCTCGAAGTCGTCGGGTACAACACCAATTTGGTGAAGCCCGAAGACGCGCCCAAGAGCTATGCCGATCTGCTCAATCCGAAATGGCAAGGCAAGATCGTCAAAGGCCATCCTGGCTACAGCGGCGCGATCCTGACCAACACCTATCTGTGGG
>DASSLE010000139.1:0-3401 GCA_035689725.1 Pseudolabrys sp. | reverse complement strand
CGAGTAATCGTGCCGCGCACGGTCGATCTCGGCGACTTTGCGGTGCGCCGCGCGCTGCCATCCGCGCGAACGCGCATGGTTGGACCGTTCATTTTCTTTGACCACTTCGGCCCGGCAGAATTCCGCGCCGGCAGCGGGCTCGACGTGCGGCCGCATCCACATATCGGACTTGCCACGGTCACCTATCTGTTCGACGGCGAAATCATGCACCGCGACAGTCTCGGCACTGCGGTTGCGATCAGGCCGGGCGAAGTGAACTGGATGACCGCCGGCCGCGGCATCGTCCATTCCGAACGCACGCGTCCGGAGCGGCGCGTCGATCACGAGCCTATCCACGGCCTGCAGATGTGGGTAGCGCTGCCGGTGGCGAAAGAAGAAATGGAGGCCAGTTTCGCGCATCACGAAACCGCGGAATTTCCAATCGTCAAGGACAACGGCAAGAACGTCCGCGTGGTGGTAGGCTCGCTCTATGGCGCGTCCTCACCAGTGCCGACAGTGCATGAAACCGTATTCGGCGATGTGCATCTCAAAACAGGTTCCAGGCTACCGCTCGACGCTGGCCACGAGGAACGCGCGATCTATGTGATCGACGGCACAATTGACATTTCCGGCGACAAGTTTGAGCCAGGGCGCCTCCTGGTATTCAAGCCCGGCGATACCGTAACAATTGCGGCTGCAAACGATGCTCATTTCGTCATCGTCGGCGGCGCGCCGATGGACGGCCCGCGTCACATCTGGTGGAATTTCGTTTCTTCGCGCAAGGACCGCATCGAGCAGGCCAAGGCCGAATGGAAAGCCGGCCATTTCAGCAAAGTGCCAGGCGACGAGATCGAGTTTATTCCGTTGCCGGAGAAGTGACGTCTTCGTCATGGCCGGGCTCGTCCCGGCCATCCACGCCTTACTTTGTGAACGGAGAAAGACGTCGATGCCCGGCACAAGGCCGGGCATGACGATCGAAGAGCTGTGTCCCGGATCTGCGCTGCACCGCGTCCGGGACACGAAAGGCATCACTTCTTCGGCAAATCCAGCCGGATGTTTAGCTCCTTGAGCTGCTTCGGCGTGACCTCTGATGGCGCACCCATCAAGAGATCCTCGGCACGCTGGTTCATTGGGAACAGCACCACTTCGCGCAAATTCTCCTCGCCAGCTAGCAGCATCACGATGCGATCAATGCCGGGCGCGATGCCACCGTGCGGCGGTGCGCCGAGTGAGAGCGCGTGCAGCATCCCACCGAATTTCTTCTCCAGCACATCTTCAGAATAGCCGGCGATGCCGAATGCCTTTTTCATAACCTCTAGACGATGATTGCGGATCGCGCCGGATGATAGTTCCACACCGTTGCAAACGATGTCGTATTGGATCGCTTTGATCGACAACAGCTTGTCGTTGTTCTTCGGATCAAGTGCGAGGAATTCCTCGACCGCCAAATTTGGCATCGAGAATGGGTTATGAGAGAAGTCGATTTTTTTCTCCTCCTCGTTCCACTCGTACATCGGGAAGTCGACGATCCAGCAGAACTCGAAGCGGTCCTTGGCGATGAGGCCTAGCTCTTCACCGACCTTGGCGCGCGCAGGACCGGCAAACTTGACAAAATCCTTCGGCTTGCCGGCGACGAAGAACACAGCGTCGCCGACGCTGAGCTTGAGTTGCTCTGCGATCCTTTTCGTGCGTTCCGGCCCGATGTTCTTGGCGAGCGGACCGGCGCCGGTTTCCTCACTGTCGCGCCAAAAAATATAACCGAGGCCGGGCTGGCCCTCACCTTGCGCCCATGAATTCATGCGATCGCAGAAGGCGCGGTTGCCGCCTTTCGGCGCTGGGATAGCCCACACCTGCGCCGACGGATCGCCGGTCAGGATGTTAGCAAAAATCTTGAAGCCTGAGCCGCGGAACGCTTCGCTGACGTCCTGCATCACAATCGGGTTGCGCAGGTCCGGTTTGTCGCTGCCATATTTGCGCAACGCATCGGCATAAGGGATGAGCGGAAACTTGGGAGTCACCGGCTTGCCGTTGGAGAACTCCTCGAACACGCCGCGGATGACCGGTTCGACCGCGTCGAAGACGTCCTGCTGGGTGACGAAACTCATCTCCAGATCGAGCTGGTAGAACTCGCCGGGCGAGCGGTCGGCCCGCGCATCCTCATCTCGGAAACAGGGCGCGATTTGGAAATAGCGATCGAAGCCCGCGATCATGATCAATTGCTTGAATTGTTGCGGCGCCTGCGGCAGCGCATAGAATTTTCCCGGATGGAGCCGGGACGGCACCAGGTAATCGCGCGCTCCTTCCGGCGACGAGGCCGTGAGAATAGGCGTCTGGAATTCGAAGAACCCGGATTCCTTCATGCGCCGGCGAATCGAGTCGATCACCTTGCCGCGCAGCATGATGTTGCCGTGCAGATGATCGCGGCGCAGATCGAGGAACCGGTATTTCAGCCTGATTTCTTCCGGATAATCCTGCTCGCCGAAAACCGGCATCGGCAATTCGGCGGCCGGGCCAAGCACCTCGATCTCATCGATGTAGATTTCGACCTTACCAGTCGGCAGATCGGGATTCTCGGTGCCGGCGGGGCGTTGGCGCACCTTGCCGTCGATGCGCACGACCCATTCCGAGCGCAGCGTCTCGGCGAGCTTGAATGCCTTGCTATCGGGGTCGGCCACGACCTGCGTGAGCCCATAGTGGTCCCGCAAGTCTATGAACAGAACGCCACCATGATCACGGATGCGATGGCACCAGCCCGAGAGCCGCACGGTCATACCGATATCGCTTTCGCGAAGCGCGCCGCATGTATGTGAGCGATAGCGATGCATGGGCATTTCGAGGGCGATTCAGGGTCTGGGCGAGAGGCGGGCGAAAAGCGCATGGGGGGTTGGCTTTGTCAAGGCAACTGGCCCTTAGAAACCAGGGCAACCCGAAGCGGCTCGACACACTTGCCTGCCGCCTGCACACTCGGTCTAGACTAGCCGGACGTCTGCATGCCCAAATCTCGAGCCAAAAAAAAGACCAAGCCGGCCACCGCCGAAATGTCGACCGCAGAGGCCGCGGTAGCGACCCTCATCGCCCACGGGCTCGACACCATTTATGCGCTGCCCGGCGTCCACAACGATCATTTGTTCGATGCCTTGCAGCGCGCTGGTGACTATCTGCGCGTCATCCACACCCGGCACGAGCAAGGCGCAGCCTACATGGCCCTCGGCGCCGCGCTGGCGACCGGCAAGCCGCAGGCATACTCGGTGGTGCCAGGCCCTGGTTTGCTCAATTCCGCTGCCGCGCTGCTCACCGCTTACGGTATGAACGCGCCCGTGCTGGCGATAATTGGACAAATTCCCGCGGCGGCGATTGGCAAGAGCCACGGGCATCTGCACGAGATTCGCGACCAGGCTGGCATCATCGCCCGGCTGGTCGAT
>DASSLE010000138.1:0-2546 GCA_035689725.1 Pseudolabrys sp. | reverse complement strand
TCGGGACCCAATCCCGCTTGACGACCGATTGCAGCGCGCTACTCGCGTTCTTTCGGCTTTTCCAATCCCTTAAGTGTGTAATGACTGTCAGCGGATTATCCATTTAGCCCTCCACTTGCGATGGTGACGATGGCGCGGGCGTAATTTGAATGTGCAATCCACAGAGGGGCTCCGCACCATCGCGCCATGCGAATTATTAGCACGTTTGCACCGCACATGTCCGCTTATGACCCATAGCGGACGCCAAATCGAGTTCCTCGCTATGTCAGATTAGCACTTAAAATGCCTAACCTCTGCGGATTTGCGCACGAAGGAGGCGATGCTGACTCATGGCACGGCCGCAACCACCATAACTTCAACGAGCATCCCAGGTCGCCAAAAGTCGGTCGTGAGGCAAGCCCGCGCCGGAGGGTTTGCCGGATCGACCCACTCGTTCCAAACAAAATTATGATCTTCGAACAGACGCATGTCAGCGATCCAGACCTGGGCGCTTAGTAGGTGTGATTTGTCGGTTCCCACGAGGTTAAGAAGCTCATCGACGCGTCGCAGAACTTGAACAGTCTGCGTTTTGATATCGCCGACAATCGGGTTGGGGGTAATGCCGGCGAAATAGGCGACGTTGCCGTGAACGACTGCCTGGCTGATGATCGGCTGACCGCGATTGTCATCTGATATCTTTCTAATTTCGTGGCGTATGATCGACATGATATTCCTTTCTGTGGATTGAGTGCCTCGGGTGGCAGTCGTGACGTCATCACCAAAGCGGTCGAAGGTGTTTCGCCGGCTTTTTGGGCCGGCTGCAGCTGCGCACAAGTTCATCGGCGGGCTGCAGGGCAGTGGGTCTCAGATACTTTCGACGATGACGACCTCTAATTCGCTCGCGCCGTCCTTCTTGCGGTGCGCGGCGACCTCAAGGTACTCGGGCGATTCGTGGCAGGAGACCGCCTTCTCGAAGCTCGGGAACTCGATGACGACGAAGCGGTGGAATTTCTCCGGGCCCTCAAGGATCTTGAACTTGCCGCCACGCGCCAGGAACGTGCCGCCGAATTTCCCGATGATGGCCGGCGCCAGATCGGCGTACTTCTTGTATTGCTCGGGGTCGTTGACCTTCGAGCGCGCGACCCAATAGGCGACCATCTCATCCTCCATGCCAACCGTGAGCGTCTCTGCTAGGGCTAACGCGCATTCTTGCTGCGAGGTTCGCAATTGTCTCGCGCGAACAGTTCGGTCCATACCGAACTGGTTTCGATTGATATGCTTGCGGTATCAGAGATAGGGTTAAGGATGGTCGCGGCGGCAAATTTGGTGGAAGTGGCCGCCCTCGTGGGGGACACTGCGCGAGCCACGATGCTTAACGCTCTTATGGGCGGCCAGTCGCTGACGGCCACTGAGCTTGCTTACTGCGCCAATGTTTCTCGCTCGACGGCGAGCGACCACCTGAGCAAGCTGGTTGCCGCACGGCTTTTGACCGTCACGCGCTATGGCCGCTTCAGCTATTATCGGATCGCGTCCCCGCTGGTCGCGACAATGCTGGAGAGCATCAAGGTTGTTGCCGCCATAGAGGTGCCACCCCGCCGTCAGCCGCGGTCACCAAGCGACGATGCACTCCGTTTTGCCCGAAGTTGCTACGATCACCTTGCTGGCCAGCTAGGAGTCGCCGTTACCGATGCACTTGTTGCCATGGGGCACATTGTACTCACCGATGAAGGCGGTGAGGTCACGGCTTCGGGCGAGCGTTTCCTTTCCGCGTTCGGCGTTGATCTGAGGTTGCGGACGCGGCGGATTTTCTGCCAGCCTTGTCTCGACTGGAGCGAGCGTCGTTATCACCTCAAGGGACTCGTCGGAGCTCGGATTCTGGATCGGCTATTGGAGCTAGGCTGGCTTAAATGCGTGTCGGGCAGCCGTGCGCTCCAACTAACGTCGTCTGGAAGGGCGGGCCTATCCGAAACCTTCCAGATCGAGATTAACAACGAGGGCGTGCCAACCTCTCGATTATGCGACCCACGACGACTGACGGCCTAGGCTGAGCGAAGGATCATTTGCAACGCAAATGCCCCAGGTAAGCGTTCCCACCTTTCGACGATTCTAGGTGCGCGGCTGTGTCTGCTTCTGGCCCAAAGCAGACATGGGCTAGTGCACCGCACATGTCCGCTTTCGGGGGTAAAGCGGACATGACTTTTGGCGGTGCGAGTGTCCGCTTTTGACCCAAAGCGGACATTGATCGGCTCTGGCGACACCCACCGTTCGGGTTATTTCTTTATGGTGACCATCGTAACGCTATTCACAAGGCTATTCGCCAGCACGAAGTTGCCATCCAGCGTGACCGACGTGTTGCGCACGATGTTGCCGCCGCCTGGGATTGCCCAGCTCTGGAATTTCGCCGTCTTGGGATCGAAGCGCACGATGGTATTTGGAGTCGAGCCGGACTCGCTGTACCAGATGACATCGTTGATCGTCGAGATGCCGTAGGGCTCGGCCTTCGGTCCACTAGGCGTCTGCCACTCGGTTACCTTGCCGGTCGCGGGATCGAGACGACCGAGATATCC
>DASSLE010000137.1:0-11943 GCA_035689725.1 Pseudolabrys sp. | reverse complement strand
GGCGCCGGCGATCAGCATAGCCACCAGAAAAATCTGCCGCTTGTTGATTCCGTAGAGTTCGGCAAGGTCGGGATTGTCCGCGACGCCGATCATGAACTGGCCGGTGCGGGTGAAGCGCATAAAGGCGAAAAATGCCGTAAGAGCCGCGACCGTGGCGGCCATCGCCGGGATATCCCAGCCGCTGACCGCGATCTCGCCGACGAGCGTCACCGGCCAGAAAATCATCGGGAAAATAGTTTGTGGCCATGTGCCGAAGATCAGCATCGCCACGTAAGACACGAACTCTGACACCATCAAGGTGAATACGAACACAAACATCACGGAGACGCCGCGCTGGCGCAGTGCCTCGAAGCCGATGCGCTCAAGCGCATAGGACGCGGCAAGCGTCATGACCATCATTAAGAGGAACGCCGCCCAAACCGGCCATTCGAGCCACTGCACCGCAATGAAGGCGGTGTAGAAGGCAATCGTCATGACAGCCGCCTGGGCGAAATTAAACAGTCGCGTCACCTTGAGCACCAGCGCGAAGGCGACTGCGAATAGCACGTAGTAGGTGGAGGTCGCGAGCGACGTCCAAAGAATCTGCAGGATGATGGTCGTGTCCTGCATTGGCGGATACGCTCTCCACTACCTGGAGCGAGGCGCTACTGACGCGGTCGGGGCATTATTCCCCAACAATGGCCTTGCGCGTCCATTTCCCACCTTTGACTTCCATGAGGTAGACCGGCTTGACCACGGTGTGGTCTTCGCCGAGCGTGGTTTTGCCGGTCATCGGGAGCGCGAAAGTGCGCATCGCCAGCATCTCCTTTCGAAAATTCTCGCCCGTGATCGGTGTCTTCTTGTCGTCGAGCGACTTGAGGACAGCGGCGACGAGATACGGCGCGTCATAGAGATACTGCGTGTAGGGCAGGCCGTTCGGCTCGCGACCGACTTCCTTGCTCCAGCGCGCGACATAGACCTGTACCATATTGGAGTCGTCGGCGCCGGGGGCGAGCGACGTCGCGATCACGCCCTCTGCCGCCGCGCCGAGCTGCTGGATGAGCTTCGGATTATAGGCCGCTGAATACGAGCTGATCGGCTGGGCGAGGCCAAGCTGTCGCATCTGGGCAATCACCTGCGGGGTATCCGAGACAAGCCCTTGCAGATGAATGATGTCCGGATTGGCGGCGCGGACCTTGAGCAGCGGGCCGGTGAAATCGGTCGCCTTCGGATCGTAGGTCTCGTAGGCGACCACCTGACCGCCCGCCTCGGTGAACACCTTTTTGTAGACTTCCGCCGCGACAATGCCGGTTTCGTTGTTGATGTAGACGATCGCGGCCTTCTTCTTGCCCATGTTGGTCGCGGCATACTTGGCGACCGCCGTGATATCGATGTCGGCCAAGGGGAACGTCGTGTAGACGTAATCGCCGAGCTTGGCGATGTCGGGCGAGTTGGCGCCAACGCTGAGCTCCACCACGCGGTTATCGTTGGCCACCGGGGCCACGGCTTTGACGACGGCGCTCCATGCGGTCACGAAGACCGGGACCTTCTCGACGCTGACAAGCCGGTTTGCCATCTGGATACCGAGCTGCGGATCGGCCTGCGTGTCGAGCACCGTCATCTCCAGCTTCTTGCCGTTGATGCCGCCTGCCTTGTTGATCTCGGCCACGGCCCATTCGGCAGCTTTAACCTGATCCTGTCCGTATAGCGCCTGCGATCCGGTCAACGGCATGGCGAGACCAAAGCGAAACGTGTCCTGCGCGAAAGCGGGACCTGCGAGCGCAATTGTAACGGCCATAACGGCGGCCGCCGCGAACTGCATTCCAGCGCGACGATCGAGGCTACTCATCAGGAGCACTCCTTGTGTTGACAGACATCCTTACGCCGCAGCGCGTTCGACCGATGTCAGCGCGGCAAGCGCTTCATCGGTACTCACCACGTCCGCGTATTTTTCCGACATGTCGAACAGGTTGACCGCATGCGACACCTGACTGCGGTCGTAGACGCACTCGTGCGGCACGAGGACGCGGAAATTGTAGGCAAAACCGTCGACTACGGTCCCGCGCACGCAGCCGCTGGTGGTGCAGCCGGTGACCACCAGCGTATCGATGCCGCGCTCGATCAGGTAGCTAGCAAGTGGCGTACCGAAGAACGCACTCGGATGCTTCTTCGGCAGAAGGACATCGTTTGGCTCGGGGGCCACTTCCGCGACAAAGTCGTAGCCACGCTTGGCGACCGTCATCAGCGCCGGCACCTTGTCGGCGAGCCGGCCCTTGTCGAAGGTTTCTTTCTGCGACACGTATGGATAGAGCACCGGCCAGCCCTTGGCGCGGAACAGCGCCAGCACGCGGGCGATCTGATGCACGGCGTCCCATCCGACCTGGCCGCAGGCAGTCGGGAACTCCTTGATCGCATCGAAAAACGGCCGCGGCTCCGTGCCGACGGTGCGATATTGTACGTCAATAATGAGCAGGGCCGGTCGTGAACCAAGTCCGGTCCGGCGGCCGAAGCCGGCAGCGCGATAGGCTTCCTGCTCGTGCTGCGGAATGATGGCGTCCCACGGTTTCATGGAGCCGATCCTCGTTTAGTCGCGATAGCGTGCTTCGAGAGCGTGGTAGTGGTCCTTTGCAACGGCGCGCTGACGCTCATCAAACGAAGCGAGACGCGCGCCCACCACGATTGAGTGGATTGTGGATGAAAATTTCATTGTTGCCCCCCTTTAACCGATTAAGCGTACCAGTGTGGTAATATTTTATGATGTTGCCTTATCAGTTCGCAATAGAAAGCGGATTATAAATCTTGTAAATCTCTGGCTAGAGTTAGCTTTTGTGCAAATCCAAAAGCACTGTCGACATTTTGCTGAGGTTAGTCTGTCCACCCTCAGCAATCTGTCCGTGAGCTCTTTGGATAGACAATAACGTGCCCTAATGAGAGCAACTGCGTCAGATCAGGGAAGATGACAAAGCCAATGTTGAACAGCGGCATACTCGCCCCCTAATTCGGGGGATCGTAACGGCTCAAATGGCAGTTGGAAGGGGCCCGCTGGATGTCTTGCAAAGATTGAACTACTGACTAAGCAGGGGAATGCTCGTGTGATCATTCGGCTTTGGGATCGACGACAGGTACGCATGAATGTCGGCAAGGTCGTCGTTCGGCAAGACCTGTTCGCTGTAAGGCGGCATCGCGCCGTTGGTCGAGCGCACGAATGCTGAGAACGACTCATACGGCAGCGGATCGGGCGCCAGCACCTTGCCGTTGCTAGTTGCGACCGACCCCTGGCCCTGCGTACCGTGACATTGCCAACAGCCATATTTCATGAAGGCGGCCTTGCCCTTCTGGGAGGATGTCGCAAGCGCGGCACTGTTGCCGAGGACCGCGCCGGCCGCAAGAGCGGCCAGCGCGGTACGAAACATCCGATGACGCATGACGATGCCCCCGGATTAGCGCGGTTGCGTCCAGACATTGACGAGAGCCGGCTGGCCGGATTTCACCACCGCCACCGCTTCCTTGATCGCAGGTCCGAGCTCCGCGGGATCCTTGATCGGTCCCGTCGCCCACCAGCCCATCGACTCCGCGAACTTGTGGTACTCGATGTCCGGATTCATGATGCTGGTGCCGATCGGCCCCATATCGTCGCCCAGATTTGCCACTCGATTGCGGAAGCTGGAGAGCCGCTGCACGTGCATGAGTTCCTGATGGTAGCCGCGGTTGTTATGCATCACGGCGAGAAGTGGGATTTTGTGCTTCGCAGCGGTCCACAGTACGCCCGGTGCGTACATCAGGTCGCCGTCTGACTGAATGCTGACCGAGAACCGACCGAGATCGCGGTTCGCGAGCGCCGCTCCAACCGAGGCCGGGGCGCCGTAGCCAACGCCATAACCGCCCGATCCGCCGAGCCAATGATGGTACTTCTCTATCGGCCATAGACGATTGGGCCAGTTGCTGACGTTGCCGGAGGATGAAACCAGCGACCAGTCGAGGTCCTTAATCTGGCCCCAGGTCTCCATGACTAGGCGCGCGGTGCTAATCGGGCTTGCGTCCCACGCAAGTGCTGCCAGCTGCAGAGTCCGGGCCCGGCCCTCAGCCCGCGCCTTCTTGGCGGCTTCGCCGCGCCGCTCAATTGCGACCTTGCGATCGTTCGGAATCGCTGACTTCACCGCTTCTATCAGCGCTGGAAGGGTTGCTTCCGCGTCGGCCGCCATCGACACGTCGACCGACTGGAAGCGCTGGAAGTCCTGATAGTTCGCCTTGGTGTTCAGCTCGACAGAGCTGATGCTAATTAGCTTGGTATCCGGCTTGATCTTAAACCGGTTTATGCCGATGCCGTGCTCGCCGTTGTCAACATAGGAGTTCACCACGCCCCAAAAGTCGGAGAGTTCCATGCCAATGATGACGTCGGCATTGTTGACCGCAGTTAGGGGCGCGCCAAGGTGGTGGGTCTTCGGGAAATTCATCCGGCCGCCCATATCAACAACCCGCGCCTGTAATGCTTCGGCCAGTTGCACCAGCAGCCCGACACCATCCTCGGTGCGCGCCGCACGATCGACAACAATCACCGGATTCTGCGCGTTGGCGAGGAGGCGGGCCGCTTCCTTCACGGCGCCGGTGTCGCCCTGCGGGGGCGAAGTCGGCGTATAACGCGGAACATAAAGTTTCTCGCCACTGTTATGAATTGGCTCCTGCTGGAGACCGGCGTCAAGCGAGATCATGACTGGGCCGTAGGGCGGGGTCATGGCAATCTTGTAGGCGCGCACGAACGACTGCGCGAAGTGCTGTAACGAAACCGGCGTATCGTCCCACTTGGTGAAGTCGCGCACCAGCGCGTTAATGTCTTGCGCGGAGTGAAACGTCGGCACGCCAGGCGGCCGATGGGCAGCATCGAGGTCGTTGCCGCCCATGACGATAACTGGCACGCGGTCACACCACGCATTGTAGATTCCCATCGTGGCGTGCTGGAGGCCGACCGTGCCGTGGCACAGCGACATCAGCGGCTTGCCGGTGACCTTGAAGTAGCCGTGGGCCATGCCGATCGCGGACTCCTCGTGCGTGCAAGTGAGGAACTCCGGGTTCTTGTTGCCGCCATAGTTGATCAACGACTCGTGGATGCCGCGATAGCTTGAGGCGCAGTTCGCCGGCAAATATTTGATGTCGAACGTCTTGATAACATCGACCATGAAGTCGGAGCCAGCGACGCCGCCAATCCGCGATACTTCCGCTTGCGGCGTTCCGGTCTCGGCGGCGATCGTCTGCGCGGTCGGCGGCAGAGAGGACGGCAGGTGTGCGGGGGCCGCCCCTGCCAATATGGTAGCGCTTGCGATCTGCGGGCTAACTGTACCGGCTG
Organism: Pseudolabrys sp.; assembly: GCA_035689725.1. Taxonomy (GTDB): domain Bacteria; phylum Pseudomonadota; class Alphaproteobacteria; order Rhizobiales; family Xanthobacteraceae; genus Pseudolabrys. Next base: position 6,623 of record DASSLE010000137.1, on the reverse strand, counting down.
CGCCAGCAACCGCGACACCCTTCAAAAATTTTCGCCGATCGACGCTCGGCCCCAAATTTTTGCGTGTCATCGTGGGCTCCTTCGAGTGAACAGAGATTCACACATGAATCCAGAACTGGCGCGGATGGTAGAGATTTTCTAGATTGCCTGGAAGCGTCGCGCCGTGATGGCCACCGAAGGCAGACATTCGCCGAACAGGCAAACTTACCGCCTTTAGCGGCAAACGCCTTTGTATCTCAGTTCCTTAGACAAAAAGCCGCGTAGCAAATTCGCTCGATACGTCACACATGATGCCGTATTGTGCTTCCAATTTTCCTTGGGTGGCGCATGCACGATGTCTCGGACAAAGCGAAAAGGCCGCCTCGCGCGGTAACCGGCGGTCCGCCACTTGATTTCCAGGAACATTTGCGTTTGCTCGAACAAACCGGTCTTGTTACTCGCATCGAGAGAGCCATCGATAAAGACCGCGAGCTGCATCCACTGGTCCGCTGGCAATTTCAAGGTGGCCTCGCCGAAGAACAGCGGCGGGCGTTTCTATTCACAAACGTCGTTGATGGCTCGGGAAGGCGTTACGACATTCCGGTCGCGGTCGGCGCTCTTGCTGCCTCTGCGGAAATTTATGCCGTCGGCATGGGCAAGCCTGTCGCCGAAATTGGCGAGGCGTGGACGCAGGCCATCGCGAAACCGATTCCGCCGGTCGTTGTCCCGTCCGGCGCGTGCCAGGAAGTCGTAATCAAAGGGTCCGATCTGCTGAGACTGGGCGAAGGACTTGCTCGGTTACCGGTGCCGATATCGACGCCGGGCTTCGACTCCGCGCCCTACCTCACCGCAACGCTGTGCATTACCCGCGATCCCGAAAGCGGCGTGCAGAACATGGGGACCTACCGAGGCGCGCTGAAGGCGCAAGACCGCCTTGGCGTGCGCATGTCGTCGCGCCCAGGCGGCGCCGGCGGCTATCTGCATTGGCGAAAATACCAGAAGCGAAAAGAACCGATGCCCTGCGCCATCGTCATCGGCTGCGCGCCCGTGGTCCTGTTCACCGGCCCGCAGAAGCTTCCCGTCGACCAGGATGAGATGGCGGTCGCTGGTGGACTTGCTGGCGCGCCTATTCGCATCGTCAAGGCTGCAAGTGTCGATCTCTACGTTCCCGCCGACGCCGAAATCGTCATTGAAGGCTTGATCGACAGCGAGTTGCTCGAGCCGGAAGGTCCATTCGGGGAAAGTCACGGTCACGTGGCACTCGAAGACTTCAACATGTCGATGAAGGTGACCGCGATCACGCACAAGCGCGCGCCGGTCTTTGTCTCGATTATCAGCCAGGTGACGCCCAGCGAGTCGAGCGTGATGAAAAAAGTGGCGTTTGAGCCGATGTTTCTTGCGCATCTGCGCGATCAGCTGGGGGTCCGCGGCATCAAGGCACTCACGATGCACGAGCCTTTTACAAATCTGCGCAAGGTTATCTTCCTGCAATTCGCGCGTGGAACGGCACGAACGGAAGTATGGCGGGGGCTGCATGGTGCGGCGTCGCTGCGCGCAGACTGTGGCAAGATCTGCATTGCCGTCAGCGAAGACATTGATCCAGCCAACACCGATGCAATCTTCTGGTCGCTCGCCTATCGCTCCGACCCTGGCGTGGACGTTCATATAGCGCCCTACCGTTCCGCCGGGCATGGACCTAAATCAAACACGCGCGAAGACTCGACCATCCTCATCGACGCCACGCTCAAGCACGACATGCCGCCCCTGGCGTTACCTAAGCGGGAATTTATGGAGCGCGCGCGCATGATCTGGAATGAATTGGGCCTGCCGGCAATTTCGCCACAGTCGCCATGGCACGGCTACTCGCTCGGCGATTGGGACGAGCATTATGACGTCTACGCACGCCGCGCCATCGAGGGGCAATGGGCGGAGAGTGGTGAGGAAACCATCAAACGCCGCCGCGGTGGTCTGATACCGGAAACGCCCGCCCGCAACGTCGAAGGCGCAGCAAAAAAACCCTGATAGCGACGGCCGTACATGGTCCGGTTGAAACCAGCCGCCATCCTCATCGTCGCGCTCATATTTGGCGCGCAGCAGCTTGCCCCGGCGCAGGAAATCTACCCGACGCACCAGATTCGCCTGATCGTAGGTTTCGCGGCCGGATCAAGCGGCGACGTTGCCGCTCGTATCGTCGGTCACAAGGTCGGCGAACTGCTAGGGCAGACGGTGATCGTGGAAAATCGCCCGGGCGCCAGCAGCATGATCGCGACCGACTATGTCGCGCGCAGCGCCAGGGACGGTTACACGCTGTTGTTCGGCACCATCGCGATGACCATCAACCCGATTTTGATGCCGAACAAAGCTCCAAACATTGAAAAGGACATGACGCCGATCGTGTTCGTGGGCTCGATTCCCAACATCCTGGTCGTCAATCCGGGCCTCAACGTCAGGGACGTGAAAGAACTCATCGCGCTTGCCAGGCAGAAACCGGATGAGCTGCTCTATGGCGCAGCCGGCCTCGGCAGCGGACCGCATGTGGCGACCGAACTGTTCAAGCAGATGGCGGGAATAAGAATGACCGGCGTTCTGTATCCGGGCAGCGCACAAACCGCGATAGATCTTATTTCCGGCCGCATCCAGGTGATGTTTGCGCCCGCGTCCACGGTGCTGGAATTTATCAAGGATGGACGCGTCAAAGCGCTGGCGACGAGTGAAGCCAAACGCGCGAGCGCCGCGCCCGACCTGCCGACGATCGCCGAAGCGGCCCTGCCCGGCTACGCAACCGGTCTCTGGTTCGGCATCCTGGGCCCGGCCGGCATACCGAAGCAAGTTGTTGACAAGGTTTCAGAGGCAACGAATACGGCATTGAAGGATCCGGGCGTGCTCAAGCAGCTTGAGACGCAGGGGCTCAATGCGCTCGGCGGAAGCCCGGATGATTTCGCTCGCTTCATCAAAAGCGAGACGCAACGCTGGGTGCGTGTGATGCACGATATCGATGCAGCCAAATCCATTCCGGAAGGCGAGGCACGACCGTAATCGAGCGCCTGTCCGGATCACGATTTCAAGCGTTGTGCCGCGCGGACGAGGAACGGCACGGTCGGTTGGGACGACTTCGGTGGCACATCGCGGGACATCATTGCGATATATTCATTGACGTTCCGAGCGATGACATCGCGTTGATCGGTACCGGCGCGGGACCTTTGAATGTCTTTCGCAAAGGCAAACAGCATTGCCTGTTCGATCTGTTCCGCTTCGAGCTCGATTTCCTTGACGCGCGCCCTCAGGTTCGCGAATTCGTCTCCATAATCCGTCTTTATCTGCCGGCGCACGCTACGCAGCGGACGCACGACACTGTCATGCCAGCGAGCGACGATCCGGGAAGCTGCCTCGATATCGCTGCGGCTTAGGGCAATCGAGCGGTTCCCGTGCCAGGCACAGAAAAGCAGGATATTGACGTCGAGGCCGAGGGCCTCCTGCAAGGCAAGACACTCGTTGGCGACTTCAGATGGTTCATAGACGGCGAGCGAAAAACGCCAGAATTCGTTGTCGTATTGGAGTTCGCCACGGTCGCTATCGCGCGGGCCCTGTTCGACCAAGCTCGTGCCCGCCCGTTACGAATGATCAGCCGGTTCACGGCTTTTCAGCCGTTCACGTTCGCCTGTCCAGCGGCGGATCTTTCCGACGTCAATATCAAAAAGTTCAAGGACGCGCGAGAGAGTATGGTCCACCATTTCGTCGATCGAGTTTGGTAAAGCATAAAATGCCGGAACTGGCGGGTAGACGATGGCGCCGGCTTCGGTCACTGTCGCCATATTACGGATATGACCGATATGCAGAGGCGTTTCCCGCAGCATGAGGACCAGGCGCCGGCGCTCCTTCAAGACAACATCGCCTGCGCGCGAAATCAGGTTTGCCGTGTTTCCAGTGGCGATTTCCGCCATGGTTTTGATCGAACATGGTGCGATCACCATGCCGCGCGTGCGGAATGAACCGCTGGCGCAAGCCGCACCGACGTCATTGTTGGAATGCACGACAGTGGCCAGGGACGTGACGTAGGCAAGCTTCAGACTGGTCTCATAAGTAAGCGTCATCCGGGCGGCGCGCGAGACGATCAGATGGGTCTCGATATTGCAGGCGCGCAGCAGTTCCAGCAGCCTGACCCCATAGATCACGCCCGATGCACCGGTGATTCCGATAAGCAACGGTGTATTCGATGCTTTGATCGCGATATGTTTCATAGGCCGCACATGAGAATTGAAACTACCACGAGTATTTCCTATGGCCGGCATTGCAGCAAGGCATTTGGCAGTGGCGCGCTGCCCGCCAACCGAACGATGGTTGGTTTTTCGCGGATTTTGCGGTCAACTGGGCGGCTGATGCTGGCCTTGCGCCTTCGAGACTAATGACCGAGCAAACTGCGAAATTCCGCTTCATTGGTCAGCCCCTGCCGCGCACCGAAGATGCACGGCTTCTAACAGGGCGCGGTCAATTCAGCGACGACTTTAGTTTCCCAGGCCAGACCTATGCAGCAATGCTGCGTTCGCCGCACGCCCATGCCCGTATCATACGTGTAGACACATCCGCCGCAAAGAATATGCCTGGCGTTCTCGGCGTGTTCACCGGCGCGGATTGCCTCGCCGACAATCTTGGCGCGATCCCGCACGACCCGCTGCCGAAAACAAAATACGACATGCAGTTGCGCGGCCCCGGCGGCAGCGAAGTTTTCTTCGGCCCGCATCTGCTGCTGCCGGCCGACAAGGCGCGCCACGTCGGTGAAGCGGTTGCGATGGTCGTCGCCGAAACCCTGAATCAGGCGCTCGATGCTGCTGAAGCGGTCGAGGTTGCTTATGAAACCTTGCCTTGCGTCTTGCATGCAGAAGACGCCATGCAGCCGAACGCGCAGACCGTCTGGGATGAGGTGCCCGACAACGTCCTGGTCGACACCTATTTCGGAAATGCCGCCGAAAGCGAGAGGATCATGGCGACCGCTGCGCATGTCGTGGCAAAGGAGTTTCATGTCGGCCGCGTGACCGGAGCGCCGATGGAGCCGCGCGCGGCGGTGGCACACTACGACAAAGCTGAAAGACGCTACACGATTTATGCCGGCAGCGGCGGCGCGGTGCGACAAAAGCGCGAGCTTGCTGCCGTGCTCGGAATTGATCCCGAACGAATTCGCGTACTGTCTTACGACGTCGGCGGCAACTTTGGTACGCGCAATCGCGTCTATGTCGAATTTGGCCTTGTACTGTGGGCCGCCCGCAGACTAGGCCGTCCGGTAAAGTACACCGCCACGCGCTCGGAATGTTTTGTCAGTGATTACCAGGGCCGCGACCTGGTAGCAAAATTCGAACTTGCCCTCGATGAGCGCGGACGGTTTTTGGCTCTGCGCGCGACGAACATCAGCAATGTCGGCGCGCGTTGCGTTTCGCTGTCACCGCTGAGCAAAGGAGCCGGATTAATCACCGGTAGCTATGATATTCCGGTGGCGTCGTTGCGGGCCATGGCGGTCTTCACCAATACTGTGCCGACCCAAGCCTATCGCAGCTCCGGTCGTCCGGAGATTACCTTCGCGATCGAAAGGCTGATCGATATCGCAGCCAACCGGCTCGGCATTGACCGCGTCACGTTGCGCCGGCGCAATTTAGTGCGGCCCCAGGCGATGCCTTACCGTAACGCCGTCGGCATGCTCTACGACAGCGGGCGCTACACCGAGAACATGGATCTTGCAATCCGCTTGGCCGATTGGGACGGATTCAAAGCACGTCGGCGCGACGCGAAAAAACGCGGCAAGCTTCTCGGGCGGGGTCTTGCCAATTACGTCGAGTCCTCGATCGGCTCGCCGAAGGAGCAAACCCGCATCGCGATCTCGGCGGAGCGTGGCGTCGAGGTCGTTATCGGCACTCAGCCGGCAGGACAGGGCCACGAAACCAGCTTTGCCCAGGTGGTGGCTGACTTGATTGCGGTCCCGGTCGAGAAGGTACGCATCATTTTGGGCGATACCGACGTGGTGAAGGCCGGGGGCGGCACCCACTCGGGGCGCTCCATGCGCCATGCCGCCACCGTGTTTTCGTTGGCGGCCGTCGAGTTGATCGCCAAAGGCAAGCATGCCGCCGCGGTTATTTTCGGCGCGGCGCCGGATCGCGTTGAATTTAACGACGGCCATTTTACCATGCGCGACAGCAATCGTAGCTTCGACTTTCTCGAACTCGCCCAGGAAATGACTCGTCACCCCATGACGGGCGATCTGGCGTCAGGCCTCGTGGTCGTCACCAACAACGAGATGCACGATCCGGTTTTTCCCAACGGTTGCGCAATCTGCGAAATTGAGATCGACCCACTGAGCGGCAGTCTGCAGGTGATCCGCTACACCTCAGTGGACGATGTCGGGCGTTGCATCAACCCGCTAATTGTCGACGGGCAAACGCACGGCGCGATCGTGCAGGGTATTGGTCAGGCGCTGTGGGAGCAATGCGTCGTTGAGCCTGCTTCCGGGCAGCCGCTGTGCGGCTCGTTCATGGACTACGGGATGCCGCGCTCCGATGGAGTGCCCTCGTTCGTCACCAAGATCGTCGAGGTCCTGTCGCCGACCAACCCGCTCGGCATCAAGGCGGGCGGCGAAGGCGGCACGACGGCAGCGCCTGCGG
>DASSLE010000136.1:0-38226 GCA_035689725.1 Pseudolabrys sp. | reverse complement strand
CGAGCGCGTCCTGATTTTCGAGCTCAGTTGCCCGGTCTTCGGAATCAGCAGACAGCGGTTTGCGGAGTTCGCTGTCGATCTCCGCAACGCGACTCGTCAGTTCAGAAAGGCGGATCTTGAGTGCTTTCGCGATATCCTCGTGCTTATTCATGTCTGTGGCATCTGCTGACGGTCAAGGGGGTCATCTAGACGAGAGCCTGGCCTAATTCTAACCGTTCGCTATCGAAATGCGATGTCCGCCTTGGGTCATTCGCGTACCTAGCTGGTTAAGGCCGACGCTCGTACTTGTCCGCTGTTACTCCAATAGCGGACATTCGTCGGCGGTTGCTGAACTAGCACGGCCAGCGCGATAGACCAGTAAGTCTGGCAAACGGCGTGCGCAGGCAACCTATCCGTCGTGTTCGGCGAGCCCGACATCGAGATCAAGAAACTGCCGGGCGACATGCTTCGGGTCGAAATCCGTGGCATGGATATTTTCGATCCGACCACCGGCGAGGTGCGTTCCTCCGGCGGCAAAGAACTGATGAATGATGTGGCCGCATGGTTCGTCGATCACGATTATGACGAGGAAAGTTTCTTTGTTCGTCAGGCCTATTTCGTGGGCGACGACCCCTACGATGCCCTCAAGCGGGCGCTTCGGGCCGAAATCGACGAGACCGCTTGGGACGAATTAAACTCAACGATCTCACGGCCCTTCCCGAAGCCGGAAAAGGGACTGATTTGCGTTAAGGTCATCAATCACTTCGGTGATGAGGTCCAAAAAGTTTTTCGAGTATAAAATAGCTAGCTAAGTCGATCTTGGTATCAGAACCCTGTGTTGGTTCCGATAAGAGGTCTTACCGGAGCTAACCTTGCACTATTAGGTATAGGGCTCGTTTCATCGCTAATGATCCCGCCCAACCGACAAAGCACGGCCGCACCTTCTGATAACCGCTATAGCGGCCCGCCCAGGGTGGGCGGCTATTTCATTGATCTGCCGCCGCCGGTGATCCGCATTCCGCGCGAGCGCTACATTGTTGATGCCTAATATGCGCGGCCCGATGACATCTACGGCGCACTGTGGGCCGCACCGGTGGAACATATTGAGCGGCCCTATACGCTTGACGAGATCCGCTACAGTCCGCGCCTACTTGAGCGTATCCCGCGCGTCGATCTCGACACAGTGACGTTCGAGACCGGCTCGTGGGAGGTCACGCCGGACCAGGTCGAACGCTTGGCGGTGGTCGCTGACGGGATTAACCGCGCTATTGCCGCCAATCCGAGCGAGGTATTTCTAGTCGAAGGCCACACCGACGCAGTCGGTCGTCGTGCGGAATCGGTGGCGCTGGTGCTCAGCCAGCAGTTCGGCGTGCCCGCTGAGAACCTCACGACCCAAGGCTATGGCGAGCAGTATTTGAAAGTTCCGACGCAGGGTCCGGAAAGAGCAAACCGCCGGGTGACCGTGCGGCGCATTACACCGTTGCTGACCGGGCAAACTTCTCACCTTTTTAAAGCCAAAGCTGCCTCGCACGGGCTATGCCAATGTCCATGTGGTTCGCTTTACGCAACCACCCTATGGCACGCTTGATGCCGCAGAGTGGGCGCCGTCCACAGCCTCAAAAGCGGACAAACCCAAGTTCAGTCTGATTGTCTGCTAAGTGCCAGAAGCGGACAACGCGAACAGAGATTACTGAAGCACGTGTCGAGTGGTTACCTTCGCTGGGGTGACGCGTCGAGAGCAGACATATTGGAAGCCCGACGCCTGGGTCTCGCCGGTTGCGGTTGTGATTACTAAGTCTTTACAGACAATACCGCAGCTTCCGTCTGTTTTGGTATTGGTTTTGTTTATTCTCTCACACTTACTGTCCGATCTATCCTGTCCTTCAATTTCTGCTAGCGCGGCGGTGCTAACTGTCAAAAGAGCAATGAGAATGACCAGAATGGTACGCACCGGCGTCGTCCCAAACTCAAACTGTAGATCAGTTCATTTCATAGAAGGTACTCGCTATGCTCGCACTTCCTGCCGCTGGAAGGCGACGTAGCCCCCCACGAATAGCAAAATGCTGCCGGCGATCAGGCCAACGATCTGTGGCCATGCCACCAGTAGGCTTTGCGACAGCGGTAGCGGCGCGCCCATCACCGCGCCTTCAAGCTGGCTGAGATAGACGGGGCCAAGCGTGCGGGTGGTCGGGTGTAATAGCGCCAGCACCGTTTCGCCGTAAAGCGTCGATGGCGACAACCGTGCCAGCATTTGCGCCGTGATCACGAGCGTGGCCTGATCGTCGGACGGCACAAACGCCTGTGTGATTGTCGGCGCCAGCGACGGCCAGATCACACTCAGGAACAGCCAGAGTCCGAGCGCCACCAGCGCGGCCGTTGCCGGCGAGCGGAAAGTTACCGAGAACAGCATAGCGAGCGCGAGCCAAACCCCGGCATAGGCAATCGTCACCGCAAGGAAGATCAACGCGCGGCCCATTTCATCGCCGCCCGGCGGCACGCCGAGCATCAAGAGGCCGAGTCCGATCACCAACAGCCAGAGCACAATCAAGCTGATGGCGAGCGTGATAAGACCGGCGAGGAATTTTCCGAACAGCAATGCGTCGCGATAGATCGGCTGCGACAGGATGCGCGAGAGCGTGCGCCGGTTATGCTCGCCGTTAACGGCATCGAACCCGAGTCCGATCGCCATCAGCGGCACCAGGAAGCCGAGGAACGACACGAAGGACAGCAGCGGTTCGCGCGCGGTGGTGAACAGCCGCAGGAACAGGAAGGGATCCTCGGCAGTGACATCACGCACTTGCGTGATGGCGGCAAAGACCGCGGCCAGTGCGGTCAACGCCACCAGCCATTCCAGCACGCGCATGCGCGCGCTGGCCAGATGGTCGGACAATTCCTTCAGCATGACCACGCCGAGGCCTTGCCAGGGGGAGCCTTCACGCCGCATGGCGGGTCTCTCCTTGCTGCGCGGTCTGGAAGTAGCGGGTGTAGATCACTTCGAGGCTCGGTTGGTCGAGCGTGAGCTGCTTGAGGCGACCGCCCGCCGCCACCACTGCGGCTGCAGCTTCGGCCCGCAGGTCGCGGTCACAGGTCATGCGGAAGCGGCCCGGCTCCGGCGTTTCGACGCTGCGGACGCCCGACAGCGCCGACAGCCGCATGACCAGGCCGTCACTGCTTTCGGCCTCGACCTCGACAGCATAGCCGCCGCCCAAGACGTGCCGGCCGAGCTCTCCGACCGTACCCATCAGCACGATGCGGCCAGCATTGAACAACGCAACGCGGTCGCACACGCTCTGCACCCGGTCGAGCAGATGCGAGGACAAAACGATGCTGACGCCGTGCGTTTTGAGCGATCGGATTAACTCCAACAGCTCGATGCTTGCCTGCGGGTCGAGGCCGTTGGTCGGCTCGTCGAGAATGGCGATGCGCGCGTCCTTCATGATGATCTCGGCAAGGCCGAGCCGCTGCCGCATGCCGCGCGAGAAGGTCCCGACTTTATTTTCCGCAACATCGGCCAAGCCCACGCGGGCGAGCGCCGAAGCGATCCGGTCCTTGCGGATGCGCTTGGCAATGCCCATCAGCCGCGCCGTGTAGTGCAGATTATCGGCGGCCGTCATATTGTCGTAGAAGCCGACGGTGTCCGGTAAATAGCCGATCAAGCGCTTGACCGCGAGCGGCTCGCGCATCGGGTCGTGTCCGAAGACGCGAGCCTCCCCGGAGGTGATGTCGCTCAAGCCGAGCAACATCAGGATCGTGGTGGTCTTGCCGGCTCCGTTCGGCCCGAGCAAACCGAAGATCTCGCCGGCCGCGACGTTGAAGTTGATGCTATCCACGGCGCTCGCCGTGCCATAGCGCTTGGTGAGGCCTTTGGCCTCGATGACCGGCGCGCTCATCGCCGGCCAAAGCGCACGACGGCGCCTACCATGATCAGCAAGGCAGCACCGATGATGCCGACGCCTGCGACGCCCCACATGGTCGAGGTCGTCACGGTGACACGGAAATTCGCTGTGCCGTTCTCGCCATGGGTCGAGGCGGTGAGCGTGTTGACGTAATCGCCGGCGATCGCTTTGGCCGGCGGACGGATCAGCGCCTGCACCTGCTTGTGCTGGTTGGGCGCGATGCGATCGATGGTCTTCGGCTCGAAGTTGACCTTCCAACCGCTCGGCGCATTGGCCGACAGCTCGATGTTCTCCGCCGGCGCGGTGCCGGTATTGGCAACCACCACCGGAACGGAGGTCTCGGTGCCGGCGTTGGCGTTGGCGCTAAGCAAGCCCTCAGGGCCGGCAAGCGTCAGCTTCGGTTCGCCTGTGACGTCGAGCGCAACTTCGGTGCCGGCATTGGCGCCTTCAGCCGCAACCTTCACCTCGACCGGATAGTGCCCGGCATCAACAGTGCTCGGCGGGCTCACTTTGAGCTTCACGTCCTTCGACTTGCCCGCGTCGATTGGCAGCGCGGTCAGCTGCTGCGTGCCATAGGCCTCGGTGAAGGAGGTATCGAAGTTACTCGGCGCGTCGGCGGCAAGACTGACTAGCAACTTCTTGCCGCTGTCGTTCTTCACGGTCAGCGTGTATTCGAAGCTCGAGCGTGAAGAACCACGCAGCTCCGGCAATTGCGGCTGTACCGAGAGCTTGGCGGGCAGCTCCTTGGCCAGCGTCACATTCACTGGCAGCGAAACCTGCGAGGCGGTGCCTTGCGCGCTGACGGTGAGCGTGTGTGTTCCGATCTGCGCATTCTTCGGCACGTCGAGCCGGAGATCGAGCGAGACGCTCTCGTCGGTTGCCGGCATGGCGGCGCCGACCGGCTGGCCGCCGCCGAGCAGCGCTGCGGTCCAGCCCTGCGGCACGCCGGCCACCGAGAGCTGGAGCCGCTCGGGTGCGAGGCCATAATTCCGCAGTTTCAGATTGACTGTGGATGTAGTGCCGGGCTCGACCGAGAGCGCCGGATAGTCGGTCAGAAGATAGAGGCCTTTGACGTCGGGCTTGGTGTCGGCGGCGAGAGCAGGAGCGGCGAAGGCGAAAAACGCAACAGCAAGCGCAAGCAGACGATGTGCCATGGGCAAACCCCATTGAGGGGCCGCGCGTGGCCCCCGACAAGATCGTCACCCCCTAAAATGATGCACGGCCAATACCGTGAAGGACGCGGGTGGTGTTACTCACAATCTTGACAAAATTTTGGATGTGTCCAGCGGCAATGTCGATCATTGCGAAAATTTAATCCTGCAGGCGCTTCATTCTCGGCAAAGAGCGAGCATGAGCCGGTCGTTCACTGAGTTGTGATGTTCAGAGTCTGGATTAGACGGATGCTTCTGTTTTTGACCAAATTTCTTCCACTTTTTTATAAGTTCGTAAGCTTGTGCTGCAACTGACAGGACACAGCACATTCTCAATGGTCGATAAATTGTGAATGGGTAATGGGTGATGAAAGTCTCGTGTTCGTGTCCCCACGATGCGTGCGGAATTAAGAACACCGCATAGCCCATATCGGGAGCCATGCCATGCCACAGTTCGCACCTCAACTCATCCAAGACATGAGAAACGCGCTTGAAGATGTCATGACAAGAGTTCCTATGGAGTATTCGACAACGGCAGTAAAGGTGTATCTCGCTGAATGTATTCTGAAGGCAGCTGCTCAAGGTCATACGAGCTACAATGAGCTGATAGTTGCGGCAGCTGATCAAATTCAGGTGGCCATATCGCTGTTCAGCTAGGCAATCTCGACAATAATTAAATTATGCCGCCGCTTTCTGTCATTGACACTTAGCGGACAGCGGATTGCTATCATTAAAAATTTTAAACCAGCTGGACAGGTCGCCGTAATGTGCATGCGGCAAGACTTGTCCCTGAGCCGGTCGAAATTCCGGGGGCGTCAATGAAAGGAGTTTGCCATGCGCGAACAAACATGGAGACAGCAAGCGATCATTGACTTTATCAAACTCGCACTCGCGGCGTTCTTGATTTTGACTCCGTGGATCTTCGGCTTTACGGCTGCGACAGTGGCGAGCGGAAACGCGTGGACCAGCGGCGCCGTGATCGGGCTTGTGTCGATTGCGGCGATCGTTGCTTTGGCCGAATGGGAGGAGTGGGTCAGTTTGGCATTCGGCTTGTGGGTTGCGATTTCACCGTGGCTGCTCGGATATCATGCGACTGTCATATCCGCCATGCGGGCCAATGCTACGATAGGCATTGCCATTGTGCTATTGGCAGCTGCCGAGCTAGCGATGATATATCGTAGTCCGCCGCACGTGACAGCCTGACCGAGACAATTGCGAGGCTGGCCGCGCTTGCTTTAGACGGGCTCAAGAAGTAGTTCCGGGCTTTCGTGCGTTAGCTGGCCTGCGCAATTGGCCGTCCTCAGGGCAAAATTTCAGATTGCCTCCGGCCGCGGATGCGGCAAAAATTGTAGTGGCGAGGCCGCGTGCGACATGCGCACGGACCGCGTGAACACGCGTGAACATGGCTATTGCTCCCAGAATATATGTGTTCGCCATTGGCGCTCATGCATGAACGCCGGTTCCCTGGTCATCGCGCCGGGTCTTAACCAGATCGGTGCCGCCTTCCTGGTTGGCATCGCAACCATCAGTTTTTCGTTCAGCTTCCAGGCCAGGTTCTCCGACTCGCGACCCGTAGATTGGACGATCCGTGCGGTGAACGCGACGTTTGCGCTGGTGGCTTTGTTCGTTCCCAACTACACCATCGCCTTGGCGGCCTGCTTGCCGGTGCTGATTGCGATCGGCTATTGGCTGGTGTACCGGCGCAGGCTCGAAGCCGGCGAACCGGAAGTGGTAGAACTCGATGCCAAGGCGCTCGAGTCGGTGCCGGCCGGTGCCGGCGCGCTCGGCACCATGAGCTGAAACGATGCGCTAAAGCTCAGTGGCAGCGCGGTTCACACCAGCGGCACCCCCCATACGAATGTCCGCTATTGGCGCTAGTTGCGCTTACCAGAGCCGCACCGCTAATGATGGCAAACATGTCGATAGCCTTTGCTCAGCGTTCGGCTGATTTCAATGGTTTGTCATCTGGGTAGTGTCAGTTGAATTCGCTTTCCATGCGTTGGTTCAGACGGCCGCTCGAAGTTCCGCATCGACTTCGCGCCATCGTGCGCGCCCGCGAATCAAGCCTGATCATACTGGCGGCTATGGTCGGTTCAATTGCCGGGCTGGCGGTTGCCGCGATGAGCGGATTGGTCGGCTTAATGCATTTGATCTTTTTCGGTCTCGACCCCGGCGAGCGACTGTCGGGACGGGTTTCGCTCGATCCGCTCTACGCCTTCTTGGTGCCGTGCCTCGGCGGATTGCTGTTCGGTCTGGTCACCGCCTACATTACCCGCAAACGCGGGACGGAGGTCGACCCGATCGAGGCCAATGCGCTGCATGGTGGACGCATGTCGATGCGCGGCAGCCTGATCGTGGCGGCACAGACCGTTTGGTCGAGTGGCATCGGCGCTTCGGTCGGTCTGGAAGCCGGCTACACTCAGCTTACCAGCGGCATCGCCTCCAAGATTGGCCAGGCATTTCGCCTGCGCCGCAGCGACCTGCGTGTGCTGGTCGGTTGCGGCGCGGCCGGCGCCATCGCCGGCGCCTTCGGCGCGCCGTTGGGCGGCGCGTTCTACGGCTTCGAACTGATCATCGGCAGCTATTCGATTGCCGGCCTCGCTCCGGTTGGCATGGCGGCTTTGCTAGGATACCTGACTGCGCAAGCCTTTAGCCCCGACCAGCTGGGCATCGAAACCGGCGCGGTGTCGATCTTGGCGGTGCATGATGTGGTAATTGCTGCCGGGTTCGGCGTGCTGGCTGCCGGTTTCGGAATAGTCCTAATGCGTGGGGTTTCCGCTTGTGAGCGGCTGTTCGCACACTTTCATGTGAGTCCGGCACTGCGCCCCGCCGTGGGTGGTGCAGTAGTAGGCTTGCTCGCGATCGTCTCGCCACAAGTAATGTCGTCCGGCCACGGTGCGCTGCATTTAACCGGCATTTTCAAGCTGCCGCTCGCGACGATCGCGCTGATCTTCGTGCTCAAGTCGCTCGCGTCCATGGTCTCGCTCGGGTCCGGTTTCCGCGGCGGTTTGTTTTTCGCTTCGCTGTTGCTGGGTGCGCTCGGCGGACAATTGTTTGCGGTGGGGCTCAATGCGGTGTGGCCTGGAATGCATGCCGACCCGGACGCCTATGCCATCATCGGTATGAGCGCGCTGTCTGTTTCGGTGATCGGCGGGCCGTTGACCATGACCTTCATCGCGCTGGAGAGCACCGGCGATCTCTGGCTCACTACCGCAGTGCTGATCGCGGTGATTATTTCGATGCAGGTAACACGAGAATTCTTCGGTTATTCCTTTACTACTTGGCGTTTCCATCTGCGCGGCGAATCCATTCGTAGCGCGGCCGATGTCGGCTGGATTAGAGATTTGACAGTAGCGCAGATGATGCGCTCGGACGTGCGAACGACTCCGGTGGAAGTGCCGGTCTCAGTCTTCCGCGAGGCGTTTCCGCTCGGATCGACCAATCAGGTCGTCGCAGTGGATGCGGATGGCCGCTATGCCGGAATGGTGATCGTGGCGGAGGCGCACGCGACGGAACTTCCCGCCACTGCATCCTTACGCGAGATTCTGCATAACGCCGATCATATAATGCTGCCTCAAATGACGGCGCAGGAGGCCATCGCGGCCTTCGACCGATTCGAGGCAGAAGCTCTGGCGGTGGTTGACTCGGCCGAGCGCCGACAGGTGATCGGCCTGCTCAGCGAGGCGCATGCTCTGCGCCGCTATTCCGATGCCTCGGAGCGGCAACGGCGACAACTGCTCGGAGAAATTTAAGCCAAAACATGCAATCGCGCGGCCGCAATTGGGCACAACGCGGACACGCTCCCTCATGAGCTGCAGACGCTACACCGTCCGCTTTTGGACAATGGCGGACAAAAGTGGATTTCAGCCCGGTAATCAAGGTGCCAAGCCCCCGGTTTTCCACGGTTGGACATCTCTTTCGTCATTGCCGTATTGGGTTTCCTTCGAGACCGCCGAGCGACTACCCCGCGAACACGTAAGCGGCAAGAACGACGAAGCCGCCCACGGCGAACGTGGCGTGGATGCCGATCAGCATCGCCGGCAGCCGCCGCTTGCGAAGACGCGCTGTAAAAAGCCCTGTCCCGGCTACCGCTGCCAGCACGAACAATGCAGCGGCGATCGCGCCGAACGAGGCGGTGCCTTGATCCAGCCCGCGCGGCGGCCCACCCAGCGCGAGAACAAGGCCGCCGAGACCACCGACGGCCAATAGCCCGTGCAGCGCACCGAGCGGCCAAGGAGGTGCAGCGGCGCCTTCGCGCAAATGCAGAAGCGTGAGCACAGAGCCCAGCAGTACGGCAACCCCGAGGATGACAAATGTGGCGATCAGCGTGACAGGACCTCCAGCGCCACGCGGCAAATCCTCTAGGCTATGTCAGTCTCGCCAGAAATCCTTGAACTTTTGCCGCTTTTGACCCAAAACGGACCGTCCACGGCATTATAATTGTTATTCGGCAGCAATCGTTGAACTGGCTAGCGACGTCGTTCGACGTTCCAACCGGAATACAAGCCAGCCAATTGTAAGCATAACCGCTAGCACGATAATTGAGCCGATAGCCGCAATTGGATCGCCACTCTCATGACCCGTATGCACTAGCGCCACACCGATCGCCAATGCCGCCCCACTATCAGCGGAAGGGGCGGGTTCTGCGAGCCAAAGCAGGTCGTTCCGCCTAACTTGTCTCCAGCAGCAAGGGCCGCAGCACCTAAAATAGACGTGAGCGCGAGCAGCGGTAAATCATTGATGGAGTGCGTGACTCAATCCTGCAAGATCAATTGTTCTCATAGAGTCTATTGTGACAGGCCGACGCAATGCACCGCCGCCACTACCCAAAAATCGAATAGATGCCGAACCCAACGGCCGTGCTGATTAACGCTTCGATCGTATTGAACTGCATCCCGGTCATTTCATGGCTGAAATAGGGAAACAACATGCGCCCCACTGGCAGCATGATGGCAGCCACGAGGGCGACGCAGAGCAGTCTGGTCACGATTGTCTCATCGAGCATGGAACGTTCCCGTTTTTGCGTTTGCAAGCGGAGGAGGAAAACCCAAGGCCGTTGCCTTCCTTGGCTTCCCCGCGCACAGCTTTCCCAGAGCGCACACTTCCCCTCGCACTTCCTCCCGCGCGCCGAGGAGCCCAGAAAAACTAGGTCTTATCCGCTTCATTGGCAATCTGCCAACCCGACGTAATGCACCGCGCAGATATCGCCGATCTTTCCACGCCGGTCACATTTGGCCATCTCATGCCGCAGGTCCGATAGGTGTAGTTATTTCAAACAAAATTAACGCAATCATTTAAGTAGGCAGAATTTTCTACCGAATAATTTGCGTGAGCAATGCGACGGAGGTCAAATGCGAAAACTTGCTCAGCGTTTCTTGGAAGACAACTCAGGTGCGGCAGCCATCGAATATGGCCTCATCGCTGCGGGCATTTCGTTCGCAATTATCATTTCGCTCGTAATTATTGTAACCGCGAGCACCATCGACACCCAACTGATTGCGCCTTCCAGTAATTGGATGCACCCGCTAATTTCCTCGTGAAGAGCTATCGTCGTGCCGACTCTAACAGTATACGCCAGTGGGCAACGTTAATTTCCACCATCCGTTCAAGATCTGATAAGCGCGATTGCCAACTGCGCCGCCCGCGGATCGGCAAGCCGATAGAAAGAATTGTGTCCGCTGCTGGTGGATTTCATCCGCCATGGCGCCGACCACGGCAAATCCTTGCGCGAGGTGCTGTTGGAAGCAGGCTCGGTCCGCTTCAAGCCTATTTTGCTGACGCGCTTGCCGCCATGATCGGCGCAGCGACGATTCTCCTAGATCCAATTTTCCAGGGTCTGGCGATCTCGCTGCTGTTTGGTCTTGCTTCGTCTACCTTGCTGACCGTTTTGGTGATTCCGGCGATCTATGTCGTGTTGCGAGATGCAGATGCGGTTCGATGATGTCGAAACGGAATTCAGTCTGTTCGTTTGGCGCGGTAACGCGGTACGATGCGCTGTCCTGAGCCTCGGGGGGATCCGATAACCGCAAGTTTTCGAGGCTTTGCCGGCAATCTTATTAGACATGCTTGCGCAATGCTCGGCTGGTACGTTGTTGAACAAATCGCACCCCCGCAACGAGCGTTCGCGTGACATTACGCCTCTTCATTCATGCCTCCCGCCTCCCACTCGAGTTCCGCTCGGTCTAAAGGACCGCATGGTCAAGATGCAAACAACGCTGGTTGCGAGCCCCCGCAACCATTACGAGTGCGCATTCTTAGGCCCCAGCCTTTGGCGGGCCTAAGAATTCCCGGAGGCTCGCGAGCCGCGCAATCTCTAATTATTCCTTCCGCGTTGACCGACCTTATCGGAGCGGCGACAAGTTTGCTGCGTTGCGATAGACGCCGCCGGCAACACTTAAAAAGCGCGGCAAATAGCCCCGCATCAGCGCCGTCCGATAACGTGTAGTGAATATATACTGTTTTTGATTTCGCCTATTCTCGCTAAGATATATGCAAGGGTGATGAATAATCGCCGAGCCGGCAAGAAGATCGGCCGCGCGGAGGACGCTCAGGGAGGAGTAAAATGCGAACGACCAGTAAAGCCTTAAGTCTTACTGCCGTCTGTTTTGGCGGCGCGTTTGCGCTGGCGGTGCCCGCCAGCGCTTGGGAGCCCACCAAGCCCATCGAAATCATCGTTCCGGCGGGCACCGGCGGCGGCGCCGACCAGATGGCCCGCGTTATGCAGGGCATCATCACCAAGCACAATCTGTCCAAGCAATCGGTTGTCGTCATCAATCAGTCGGGCGGCGCGGGCGGCGAAGGCTTCCTTGCGGCCAAAAACGCGAAGGGTGACGCTCACAAGCTGATCATTACCCTGTCGAACCTGTTCACCACGCCGCTCGCCACCGGCATTCCCTTCAACTGGAAGGATCTCACGCCGGTCGCGATGATGGCGCTCGACGAATTCGTCCTCTGGGTCAATGCCGACAAGCCATACAAGACCACAAAGGACTACATCGCTGCTATTGAGGCCGCACCCGATAACCAGTTCAAGATGGGTGGCACCGGCTCCAAGCAGGAAGACCAGATCATTACCGTTGCGGTCGAAAAGGCGACCGGCAAGAAGATGACCTACATCCCCTATAAAGGCGGTGGAGCAGTCGCGGTGCAGCTCGTCGGCGATCACGTCGACTCGACGGTCAACAATCCCATTGAGGCAGTGGCGCAGTGGCGCGCCGGCAAGTTGCGGCCACTCTGCGTGTTCGACAGCAAGAAGCTCGATTACCACGAGAAGGTCACCAGTGACATGTCGTGGAACGACATTCCGACCTGCAAGTCGCAGGGCCTCGATATCGAATATCTGATGCTGCGCGGCTTCTTCATGCCGCCGGGCGTCAGCAAGGACGAGGTTGACTACTATGTCGACCTGTTCAAGAAAGTGCGTGAGACACCCGAGTGGAAAAAGCTGATGAGCGACGGCGCCTTCAACACGACCTTCATGACCGGCGCCGAATATGCCAAGTGGGTGGCCGACGCGGAGAAGCTTCACGAAGGCTTGATGAAAGAAGCCGGCTTCCTCGCCAAGTCGAATTGATCCTGCGGTAACCTCAGCCGCAGGTACGCGAGACTATAATGAACCAAACAGTCAAAGAAACCGGTGGGACCGGTCCGTCCCACCGGAGTATCGAAGTCGGAGTGGCCGCGTTCATGGCTCTCCTCGCGCTGATCGGAATTTACGGAAGCATCAAGGTTGGGATCGGCTGGGGTGATGAAGGGCCGCGCGCCGGCTTTTTTCCTTTTTATGTCAGCCTGGTCGTCCTGATCTCTTGCGCCATCAATATACTCGCGGTGCTCGCCATGCCCGACAAGGGCAAAGTGTTTGCGGAATGGGGTCAACTGCGGCAAGTTTTATCGGTTCTGGTACCGACGATCGTCTATGTCGGACTGGTACCTTATATCGGCATCTATGTTGCGTCCGCCCTGTTGATCGCGTTCTTTATGCGCGTCTTCGGCCAATACGGTTGGATCGTGACCGTGGCGATTTCAGTCGCGGTGCCGATTTTAACCTTCCTGATGTTCGAAATCTGGTTTCTGGTCCCGCTGCCTAAGGGGGCGCTCGAAAGCATGCTGGGATTTTAGAAAATCGAAAGCCGCGTTGAATAATTCGGCGGTTTTGGACGCAACACAAAGAATCTAGAGACGGGGTTTATGGAAGATATCGGCAATCTTTTTCACGGCTTTGCGGTGGTCGTGCAGCCGTTCAACTTGGTACTGATGTTCGTTGGCATCGTGCTCGGCGTCATTGTCGGCGTGCTGCCAGGTCTTGGCGGCGCCAATGGTGTGGCAATCCTGCTGCCGCTGACGTTCTCGATGTCGCCCACTTCGGCAATCATCATGCTGTCCTGCATCTACTGGGGAGCGCTGTTCGGCGGCGCCATCACCTCGATCTTGTTCAACATACCGGGTGAACCATGGTCAGTTGCGACCACGTTCGACGGCTATCCGATGGCGCAGAATGGACGCGCTGGCGAAGCGCTCACGGCCGCGTTCACGTCGTCCTTCGTGGGCGCGCTATTCGCCGTGATTGTCATCACGCTGGTGGCTCCGCTGGTCGCGAACTTTGCGTTGCGTTTCGGTCCGCCCGAAATTTTCGCGGTCTATTTTCTCGCCTTCTGTAGCTTCGTAGGTCTGAGCAAGGAACCGCCGTTCAAGACGGTCGCCTCGATGATGGTGGGGTTCGGGCTTGGCGCCGTCGGCCTCGATCAGATGACCGGTCAGCTGCGGCTCACGTTCGGCGTCGAGCAGATGCTGAACGGCTTCGACTTTCTGATCGCGGTCATCGGCCTGTGCGGCATCGGCGAAATCCTGCTGACCATGGAAGAAGGCCTTAGTTTCCGTGGCAAGCCCGCGGCCTTGAACATGAAGATCGTGATTCAGACCTGGGCGCAGCTGCCGCAGTATTGGCTGCTCTATCTGCGCTCTTGCCTGATCGGCTGCTGGATGGGCATCAGTCCCGCAGGCGCTACGCCGGCTTCTTTTATGAGTTATGGCATCGCCAAGCGCATCTCGAAAAACGGTCACCTGTTCGGCACTGGCCAGATCGAAGGCGTGGTCGCGCCCGAAACCGCAGCGCATGCCGCTGGTACGTCGGCGCTGCTGCCGATGATCGCGCTCGGCGTTCCGGGTTCGCCTACCGCGGCGGTGCTACTCGGTGGGCTGCTGATCTGGGGGTTGCAGCCGGGCCCGCTGCTGTTCGTCGAACAGAAAGATTTTGTCTGGGGCCTGATTGCCAGCATGTATATGGGCAATATCGTCGGCCTCCTGGTTGTGCTGACCTGCGTTCCGCTGTTTGCATCTATTCTGCGCATTCCATTCAGCGTGATCGCGCCGGTCATCATGGTGTTCTGCGCGATCGGCGCCTACACCGTGCATAACAACACGTTCGACGTAGTCATGATGGTGGTGTTCGGCGTAGCCGGCTACTTCATGAAGAAGTGCAACTATCCGATGGCGCCAATGGTGCTGGCGATCGTGCTCGGCGACAAAGCGGAAGAATCATTCCGTCAGTCGCTGCTCGCCTCGCAGGGCGGGCTCGGCGTGTTCTTCTCGACCGGGCTGGTGAGCACGATCATGGCGCTCGGGCTGATCGCTTTGTTCTGGCCGTTGATTCAGGCAGGCTGGACGCGTCTGCGCGCGGGTAAGCTGCGGCCGGCGGAGTAAGCTCACAGGAATAGCTCGCTCAACGGCAGCTTCGAATTCGATTAGCGCCCGTGGGGGTTCTCGCGGGCGGTTTTATGAAGAGACGCGATTAGCGCTGTCGCACAAGGTGGTTGCGTGCGTGGAAGCTTCTGGCATATTGTATACCAGTTATGAGTACCCGAGATCGTAACCCTCGTCGTGTCAGTACATCTGATCGCGGAGCTGCCCGCTCCCCGCTCTCGCCGCACCCGGCGCTCCAGCCGATCGACGTGACGCCGAGCTTCAAGCACAAAGCCTACACGGCATTGAAAAACGCAATCGTGGCGATGGACATCTATCGCAATCGCGACGATATCCGTTTGGACGAGCGGAAACTCGCTCAGGACTTTGGCATCAGTCGCACGCCCGTGCGTGAAGCAATGGCTCAGCTCGAGAGCGAAGGCTTCGTGCGCTCAGTTCCCCGACGCGGCATTTATGTCGTCCGGAAAACCAAACGCGAGGTGATCGAGATGATCACCGCTTGGGCGGCGCTGGAAAGCATGGCGGCGCGGCTGATCACCCAGACCGCGACCGACGTGGAGATCGCAGGTCTGCGCAAAATGTTCGCGACTTTCGAGAACGGCAAATTGCGAGCGCATCTCGACGAATATTCCGACGTCAACATCGAATTTCATCAGACGATCATCAGGCTCAGCCACAACGATGTTTTGATCGACCT
This sequence comes from Pseudolabrys sp., assembly GCA_035689725.1. Lineage (GTDB taxonomy): Bacteria > Pseudomonadota > Alphaproteobacteria > Rhizobiales > Xanthobacteraceae > Pseudolabrys. Next base: position 22,804 of record DASSLE010000136.1, on the reverse strand, counting down.
TGCGGAGAATCTCTTCACGCATATGCGCATGATCCGGCGCAAGACGATCGGCGAGAAGGATCGTGCGGACCGTTCGATCCGCGACCACATGAACATTATTGAAGCACTGGAAGCGCGAGTGACCGATCGCGCGGGAGAATTGGTGCGCGATCATGCGCTCGGCCTCGCTGACCATGTCGCGCGCTACGCCGATTACCTCGATTAGACGAACAGAAGAACGGGAGGATTCCCATGGCCGAAGCAGCAGTGAAAGAAAAGAAAGGCGAATCGACGACGGCGCCTGAAGCACAGCAGGATCTGACGGATGGCTTTCATCTCGTCATTGATGCGCTCAAGCTCAATGGCATCAAAACGATTTACGGTGTGCCTGGCATCCCGATCACGGACTTCGGCCGTATGGCACAGGCCGCAGGCATCCGTGTGATTTCGTTTCGGCATGAGCAGAACGCAGGCAACGCAGCAGCGATCGCCGGATTCCTGACGAAGCAGCCCGGCATCTGCCTCACGGTGTCAGCGCCCGGCTTTCTCAACGGTCTGACTGCGCTGGCCAATGCGACGACCAACTGTTTTCCGATGATCCTGCTCAGTGGCTCGTCCGAGCGTGAGATCGTCGACCTGCAGCAGGGCGACTATGAAGAGATGGACCAATTGGCCATCGCCAAACCGCTCTGTAAGGCGGCCTTTCGCGTGCTGCATGCCGCAGATATCGGCATCGGGGTGGCGCGCGCGATCCGCGCAGCAGTTTCCGGTCGTCCGGGCGGCGTCTATCTCGATCTGCCGGCCAAACTGTTCTCCCAGGTTATGGACGCAACGGCTGGAGCGAAGTCGCTCGTCAAAGTCATCGATCCGGCACCGGCCCAGATTCCCGCTCCGGCCGCGGTCAAGCGTGCGCTCGATGTCCTGAAGGGTGCCAAGCGCCCCCTGATTATTCTCGGCAAAGGTGCAGCATACGCGCAGGCCGATGACCAGATCCGCGCCCTGGTCGAGAAGAGCGGCATTCCTTTCCTGCCGATGAGCATGGCCAAGGGTCTGCTGCCTGACACGCATCCGCAGTGCGCGGGCGCTGCTCGATCGACGGTGCTGAAAGACTCCGACGTCGTGATGTTGATCGGCGCGCGCCTCAATTGGCTACTGTCGCACGGCAAGGGCAAGACCTGGGGTGAGCCGGGATCAAAAAAGTTCATCCAGATCGACATCGAGCCCAAGGAGATGGACAGCAACGTCGAGATCGTCGCTCCGGTGGTCGGCGATATCGGCTCGTGCGTGTTGGCTCTTCTCGAGGGCATCGATGCCAAATGGCCGGCTCCGCCGGCTGACTGGGTCGACGCGGTCAAATCGAAAAAGGAAGAGAACATCGCCAAGATGGCGCCGAGGCTGATGAAGAACTCAGCGCCGATGGACTTCCACGGCGCGCTCGGTGCATTGCGCACCGTCATCAAGGAGCGGCCGGATGCCATCCTCGTCAACGAAGGCGCCAACACGCTCGATCTCGCGCGCGGCGTTATCGACATGTATCAACCGCGTAAGCGCCTGGATGTCGGCACCTGGGGCGTGATGGGCATCGGCATGGGCTATGCCGTCGCGGCCGCCGTCGAGACCGGTAAACCCGTGCTCGCGGTCGAAGGCGACAGCGCCTTTGGTTTCTCCGGCATGGAAGTGGAAACGATCTGCCGATACAATCTGCCGGTCTGCGTCGTCATCTTCAACAACAACGGCATCTATCGCGGAACCGACGTCAATGCGGCTGGCGGTCCGGATCCCGCGACAACTGTCTTTGTCAAAGACGCGCGCTACGACAAGATGATGGAAGGATTTGGCGGCGTCGGCGTCCATGTGACGACGCCCGACGAGCTCAAGCGCGCCGTCGATAGGGCCATCGACTCCCGTAAGCCGACGCTCATCAACGCGGTGATCGATCCGGCGGCGGGCAGCGAGAGCGGCAGAATCGGCAACCTCAACCCGCAAAGCGTAGTTCGCAAGAAATAAGGGAACACGACCCAGATCAACGAATAGTTCGCTTGATGCCCGCTTGCTCGGGCATGGGCGGAAGAGATGGAGGAGAAATAAATGGCCAAGAAGAAACAAAAGTGGGCGAGAGCCGCATCGAAGAAGTCGCCGCGCAAGGTCGTTAAACTCGTCGCGGCGCGCAAGGCGAAGAGCAAGACCAACGGCAAGCAAAATGGGTTGCCGCGTCCGTCGAGCAAGCCTTACGGGCAGGATGGCAAGGCGCTGACCGGCGTGCGGATTCTCGATTTCACGCACGTACAATCCGGCCCGACATGCACTCAATTGCTTGCCTGGCTCGGGGCCGACGTGATCAAAGTCGAGCGCCCGGGCGTCGGCGACATTACGCGCGGCCAATTGGTCGACGTGAAAGGCGCGGACTCGCTCTACTTCACGATGCTCAACCACAACAAACGGTCGATCACCATCGACTCCAAGCATCCGCAGGGCAAGCGCGTGCTCGATGAGCTGGTCAAGAAGTGTGACGTGCTGGTGGAGAACTTCGCACCCGGCGCGCTGGACCGGATGGGGCTGACCTGGGAACACATCCACAAGCTCAATCCACGCATGATCGTGGCTTCGGTCAAGGGCTTTGGTCCGGGACCCTATGAGGATTGCAAGGTCTACGAGAACGTCGCGCAATGTGCCGGCGGTTCGGCGTCCACCACTGGCTTCCGCGAGGGCCCGCCGCTGGTTACCGGCGCCCAGATTGGCGATAGCGGCACCGGCCTGCACCTCGCGCTTGGCATCGTCTGCGCGCTCTATCAGCGCAATCGCACCGGGCGCGGGCAAAAGGTGCTCGCCGCTATGCAGGATGGCGTGCTCAATCTCTGCCGCGTCAAATTGCGGGACCAGCAGCGCCTGAAGGCCGGCCCGCTCACAGAATACAGTCAGTATGGCGAAGGTGTTGCGTTCGGAGATTCGGTGCCGCGCGCCGGCAACGACTCCGGCGGCGGCCAGCCGGGTTGGATCCTGAAATGCAAGGGCTGGGAAAGCGATCCCGATGCCTACATTTATTTTATCACCCAGGCGCCGGTCTGGCAGGCGATCTGCGACCTGATCGGCGAGCCGACCTGGAAGACCGATCCGGAATACGCCACGCCGCGGGCGCGGCTGCCAAAGCTGAAGGCAATCTTTGCTCGCATCGAACAGTGGACGATGACCAAGACCAAGTTCGAGGTCATGGACATCTGCAATAAGATCGATATCCCGGTCGGCCCGATCTTGTCGATGAAGGAGATCGCTGAGGAGCCGTCGCTACGCAAGACCGGCACGGTAGTTGAGGTCGATCATCCGACCCGCGGCAAATATCTCACCGTCGGCAATCCGATCAAACTGTCCGACTCAATATCCGAGGTGAAGCGCTCACCACTCTTGGGCGAGCACACCGACGAGATTTTGAAGGATGTCTTGGGCCTGAAGGCCTCGGATATCAACGAGATCAAGAACTCCGGCGCTCTCAGCGCGCCGAAGAAGGAAGAAAAGGCGGCGTAAATAATGGTCGCTCGTCCCCGCTTAAGCGGGGACCAGGAGCCGCTAGCACTGGATGCCTGTTTGCGCGGGCATGAGCGGATTGGGGAGGGACGTTGAATGCGTATCGTCGTTAACGGTCAGCAGGCCTTTGGCAAGGCGGTGTTGGAAGCGCTGCTCAAGCGTGGTGAGAACGTCGTCGCCGTTTATGTCGCGCCGGAAAAGGAAGGCGCCAAAGCAGATCCGCTCAAGGAAGCCGCGGTGGCAGCGAAGCTTCCGGTCTATCAGCCGGCATCCTACAAGGATCCGAAGGTCTGGGAAGAATTCAGGGCACTCAAGCCCGACCTACAGGTGATGGCCTTCGTCACGTTGTTCGTCCCGGAAGACTTCCTCAACATTCCGACGCACGGCTCGATTCAGTATCACCCATCACTGCTGCCGGCCTATCGCGGCGCCAGTGCCATCAATTGGCCGATCATCAAGGGCGAAAAGGAAACCGGCCTGTCGATCTTCTGGCCCGACAATGGCCTCGATACTGGCGACGTACTTGTTCAGAAAAAGACGCCGATCTCCAGTACCGACACGCTTGGTACCGTTTATTTCGACCGCCTGTTTCCGATGGGCGTCGATGCCATGATGGAATCGGTCGACCTGGTGAAGGCCGGCAAAGCGCCGCGCATCAAGCAGGACGAATCCAAAGCAACCTATGAAGGCCGTTGCGGCCCAGGCAATGCCAAAATCGACTGGGGCAAGCCCTGGGAGCAGATCGACCGCCTCATCCGAGGCTGCAATCCGGCGCCCGGTGCCTGGACCACACTCGACGGTAAAACCCTGAAAATTTTCGACGCCAGGCCACTACCGGCGAAAGATCCGAAAGGGATCGCCGGGAAGCTCGGTGAAGTGGTCGCGGTCGATGCCGACGGATTTACTGTCGTTTGCGCCGACGGCCGTTTCAGGGTCACGCGTGTTCAGCCCGATGGGGGCAAGAAGATCGATGCCTCCGAATTCATCTCCGCTGCCAAGCTCGCCGCCGGGGCGCGGCTCGGTTGATCGTCAATTTCTAATAACGGAAACACTCCAATGTCCGCCTCGCAGCATCAAAGCCCGAAGTCCGACATCGAAATTTCTCAGTCCGCCAAGAAGCGGCCAATCCTCGATATCGCCAAGGAAAAACTCGGTATCGCTCCGGAAAACCTCGAGCCTTATGGTCACTACAAGGCCAAGGTGTCGATGGATTACGTGAAATCCCTTCAAGGCAAGAAGAACGGCAAGCTGATCCTTGTGACCGCGATCACGCCGACCCCGGCGGGCGAGGGCAAGACCACGACCACCGTCGGCTTGACCGACGCGCTCAATTACATCGGCAAGAAAGCGATGCTGTGTCTGCGCGAGCCTTCGCTCGGTCCGTCCTTCGGCATGAAGGGCGGTGCTGCCGGTGGCGGCTACGCTCAGGTGGTGCCGATGGAAGACATCAATCTGCACTTCACCGGCGATTTCCACGCCGTCACGTCGGCGCACAATCTGCTGTCGGCGCTGATCGACAACCACATCTATTGGGGCAATGCGCTCGGCATTGATTCGCGTCGCGTCGCCTGGCGCCGCGTCATGGATATGAACGACCGTGCGCTGCGCGTAATCGTCTGCTCGCTCGGCGGCGTCGCCAACGGCTATCCGCGCGAGGCTGGCTTCGACATCACCGTCGCCTCGGAAGTGATGGCGATTTTCTGTCTCGCCAAGAATCTTGACGACCTCAAAGAACGTCTTGGCAATATCATTGTGGCCTATACCCGCGACCGCAAGCCGGTGCGCGCGCGTGACCTCAAGGCGCATGGTGCGATGGCGGCACTGCTCAAGGAGGCGATCGCGCCCAACCTGGTGCAGACGCTGGAAGGCACGCCTGCCTTCATTCATGGCGGTCCCTTCGCCAATATTGCGCATGGCTGCAACTCGGTTCTGGCGACCACGACAGCGCTCAAGCTTGCCGATTACGTAGTGACGGAAGCAGGTTTCGGCGCCGATCTCGGCGGCGAAAAATTTATCGATATCAAATGTCGCATGGCCGGCCTGACGCCCGATTGCGTGGTGCTGGTCGCCACGATTCGCGCGCTCAAGATGCATGGTGGCGTCAAGAAGGAGGATCTCAAGTTCGAGAACCTCAAATCGCTGGAGGCCGGCATGGCCAACTTGCAGCGTCACGTTGAAAACGTGAAGAAATTCGGCCTCCCGGCCGTGATCTCGTTTAACCGATTCTCCGCCGACACCGACGCTGAGATCGCGCTGGTGAAGGAGAAGTGCAAGGCGCTCGGCGTCGAAGCGCTGATAGCCGATCACTGGGCCATGGGCGGGGCGGGCGCGGCTGACGTCGCCAAGGCGGTGGTCAAGGTGATCGACGAAGGCAAGGGCAAGTTAAAGTTTCTCTATCCCGACGAGATGCCGCTGTTCGAAAAGATCGAGACAATCGGGCGTGAAATTTACCGCGCAAAGAACGTAACCGCTGACAAGTCGGTAAAAGACCAGCTCAAGACTTGGGAGGAGATGGGGTATGGCAAGTTACCGATTTGCGTGGCCAAGACCCAGTACTCTTTCTCGACCAATCCGGACGCCAAGGGTGCGCCGGCTGATCACACCATCAATGTGCGCGAGGTTCGGCTCTCCGCCGGCGCGGAATTCGTGGTGGCAATCTGCGGTGAGATCATGACCATGCCCGGCCTGCCCAAGGTACCGGCGGCTGCCGCGATTGACGTCAACGCACAGGGGCAAATCGTCGGACTATTTTAGCTCTTAACGGTTGTTCCGAGCGCGAGGTTGTCTCAACCCTGGAACACCTTCAAATCGTGCTCCGAGGTGAGGCAATGAACATCCAAAATCCGTCCCGTTCCGGGCCCAACGGTGCGGGCGGCAGCCGCCGTCCGCGACGCACGCCCAAGGGCCGCCAGGTCGATCCGCAAGCGCTCGACGATGTGCGCGCTTTACTTACCGATAGGCCGCGCCGGCGCGATCTGCTGATTGAACATCTTCATCTTCTCCAGGATCAGTACGGCTATCTCTCCGCTGCCCATCTCGCCGCACTGGCCGCCGAGATGAAGATGGCGCTCACCGAAGTCTATGAGGTCGCCACCTTCTACGCGCATTTCGACGTGGTGAAGGAAGGCCAGCTGTCTCCGCCGGCGGTGACGGTGCGCGTGTGCGATTCTTTGTCCTGCGCCATGGCTGGCGCCGAGAAGCTTCTGAAGGACCTGCCGGGCAAACTCGGCCGCGACGTTCGTGTCGTGCGTGCGCCCTGCATGGGCGCCTGCGATCGTGCTCCGGTCTGCGCCGTCGGACACCTGCAAACTTTCAAGGCTACGCCCGATAAAGTTGCGGCCGACGTGAAGAGCAACAAGCATCCGCACCCCTGGCATCCCGACGCCGATTTCGTCGCTTATCAAAAAGCCGCCGGCTACGCGCTGCTCAAGGCTTGCCTCACTGACAAGCGCACGCGTGATGAGCTGATCAAGATTGTCAGCGACGCTGGCCTGCGTGGTCTTGGCGGCGCAGGATTTCCAACCGGGCGGAAATGGTCGCTGGTGCGTGCTGAGCCAGCACCGCGCATGTTCGCGGTCAATGCCGACGAGGGCGAGCCCGGCACTTTCAAGGACCGCTACTATCTCGAACGCGATCCGCACCGCTTCATCGAAGGCGCGCTTATCGCCGCTTGGGTCGTCGAGGCGCGTGATACTTACATCTACATTCGAGACGAATATCCGGAACTGCGGCTGATGCTCGCCGAAGAGATCACCAAAGTCGAGAAGGCCGGTCTCTTACCGCACACCAAGTTGCATCTGCGACGCGGCGCCGGCGCCTACATCTGCGGCGAAGAGTCGGCGATGATCGAGTCAATCGAAGGCAAGCGTGGATTGCCGCGCCACCGGCCGCCCTATGTCGCGCAGGTCGGCCTGTTCGGCCGCCCGACTTTGGAGCAGAACGTCGAGACGCTATTCTGGATCCGCGACATCATCGAGAAGGGCGCCGAGTGGATGAATTCGCAAGGGCGCCATGAGCGCAAGGGTTTCCGCAGCTTCTCGGTTTCGGGCCGTGTGAAAAAACCGGGTGTGGTGCTCGCACCGGCCGGCGTCACCGCGCACGAATTGATCGAAGAGTTTTGCGGCGGCATGGAGGACGGCCATACATTCAAAGGTTATCTGCCGGGCGGCGCCTCAGGCGGCATCCTGCCGGCGTCGATGGCGGACGAGCCGCTCGACTTCGGAACGCTCGAAAAATACGGATGTTTCGTGGGTTCCCACGCGGTTGTCATCCTGTCCGATAAGGACGATATGAAGGCTGTCGCGCTCAACCTGATGAAGTTCTTCGAGGACGAAAGTTGCGGCCAGTGCACGCCCTGCCGCGCCGGGACAGAGAAGGCGGCCAAGCTGATGGCGAGCGGGCCGTGGGACAAGGACCTGCTGACCGAGCTTTCGACCGCCATGCGCGACGCCTCGATTTGCGGACTTGGTCAGGCGGCGCCTAACCCACTGCTGTGTGTGCTAAAATATTTTCCTGATGAATTGTCGAAACCGCTGGGAACGTGGTGACTGGAGCGAAAAAATTCCGATGAGCGAAGCAATCAAATTTACGTTGGACGGCAAAGAGGTCGAGGCGCTTCCGGGCGAGACCATCTGGCAGGTGGCCAAGCGCTTCGGCACCGACATCCCGCATCTGTGTTATTCGCCCGAGCCTGGCTATCGGGCCGACGGCAATTGCCGCGCCTGTATGGTCGAGATCGAAGGCGAGCGCGTGTTGGCGGCAAGCTGCATCCGCAAGCCGTCCGAAGGCATGAAGGTCAAGGCCGGCTCCGACCGCGCCAAGACCGCGCGCAAAATGATCTTCGACCTACTGATCAGTGATCAGCCCGAGCGCGCGACCTCGCACGATCCGAAATCGAAATTCTGGTCCTGGGCCGACAAGATGGGGATCGACGTCGGCCGCTTTCCCGAGCGCGAAAAGATGCCCGCACCGGATCGCAGCCATGTCGCGATGGCGGTCAATCTCGACGCCTGCATACAGTGCAATCTCTGCGTCCGTGCCTGCCGCGAAGTGCAGGTCAACGACGTCATCGGAATGGCCGGCCGCGGCCATAGCGAAAAGATCGTCTTCGATTTCGACGATCCGATGGGCGCGTCCACCTGCGTCGCCTGCGGCGAATGCGTGCAGGCCTGCCCGACGGGCGCGCTGATGCCGGCGACGCTGGTCAACGACAAGAATGTGCGTACCGAATTCCCCGACCGCGAGGTTTACTCGGTGTGCCCTTATTGCGGTGTTGGTTGCCAACTCACCTATCACATCAAGAACGACAAGCTCTTGTACGTCACCGGCCGCAACGGCCCGGCCAACGAGAACCGGCTATGCGTGAAGGGCCGTTTTGGCTTCGACTATGTCAGCAATCCGCAGCGCTTGATGAAACCGATGGTGCGCAAAAACGGCGTGCCGAAGGCCGCCGACGATCTCGTCGATCCAGCTAACCCATTCACGCATTTCCGCGAAGCGACCTGGGAAGAGGCGATGGAGCGCGCCGCTTCCGGCCTCAAGAAAATCCGCGACCGCGACGGCCCGCGCGCGCTCGCCGGTTTCGGCTCGGCCAAGGGCTCGAACGAAGAGGCTTACCTGTTCCAGAAGCTGGTGCGCACCGGCTTCGGCTCCAACAATGTCGATCACTGCACGCGGCTCTGTCATGCCTCGTCGGTAGCGGCGCTCCTCGAAGGTGTCGGCTCGGCGGCGGTGACTGCGACCTTCAACGAGTGCAAGAATTCAGACTTCATCATAGTGATCGGCGCCAATCCGACGGAAAATCATCCGGTCGCCGCCACCTTCTTCAAGCAGGCGGCCAAGCGCGGCGCCAAGTTGGTGGTCATGGACCCGCGCGGGCAGACGCTCAAACGCCACGCCTGGAAGATGATGCAGTTCAAGAATGGCACCGACGTTGCCATGCTCAACGGCATGCTAAATGTCATCATCGGCGAGAAGCTCTACGACCAGCAATATGTGCAGACCTATGTCGAAGGCTTCGATCAACTCGCCGAGCACGTGAAGGATTTCACGCCAGAGGAGATGGAGCCGATCTGCGGCATCCCTGCCGACACGCTGCGCGAAGTGGCGCGCAGCTTTGCGCGCGCGGAAAACGCCATCATCTTCTGGGGCATGGGTGTGTCGCAGCACACTCACGGCACCGATAACGCGCGCTGCCTGATCGCGCTGTCGCTGATCTGCGGCCAGGTCGGGCGCCCCGGCACTGGTCTGCATCCGCTGCGCGGGCAGAACAACGTGCAGGGCGCCTCTGACGCCGGTCTCATTCCGATGTTCTTCCCCGACTACAAGTCAGTGGAGAGCCCGGAGATGATCGCCAAATACGAAAAGGCCTGGGGCAAGAAACTCGATCCCAAGCGCGGCAAGACCGTGGTCGAGATCATGGACGCGGTCCACGCCGACGAGATCAAGGGCATGTACATCATGGGCGAAAACCCAGCCATGTCCGATCCCGACTTGAACCACGCGCGCGGCGCGCTCGCCCATCTCGAACATCTGGTGGTGCAGGACATTTTCCTCACCGAGACCTGCTCCTATGCCGACGTAATCCTGCCGGCCTCGGCCTGGCCCGAGAAAGATGGCACCGTCACCAACACCAATCGCCAGGTGCAGATGGGTCGCAGGGCGCTGCCGCTGCCGGGCGACGCGCGCCAGGACTTATGGATTATCCAGGATCTCGCTCAGCGTATGGGCGAGAAATGGAACTACAAGCTCGTCAGCGAAGTCTACACCGAGATGGCGAACTTAATGCCCGCGCTCGACAATATCTCGTGGGAACGCGTCGAGCGCGAGAATCACGTCACTTATCCGTCGGACGCGCCCGACAAACCGGGCCGCGACGTGGTGTTCGACAAGGGCTTCCCGCGCCCGAACGGCATGGGTAAGCTGGTGGCTGCCAAGCTCACGCCGCCGGACGAGATGCCGGACCACGACTATCCGTTCATCCTCACCACCGGCCGCCAGCTCGAGCATTGGCACACCGGCGCAATGACGCGCCGCGCGACCGTGCTCGACGCGCTGGAGCCGAGTGCGTGCGCTTCGGTGTCCCGCGGCACACTTGAGAAACTAGGGCTCAAGCCCGGCGGCATGCTGCGCGTCACCACGCGCCGCGGCGAAGTCGAACTGGCAGCGCGCCAGGACGATGCCATCCCTGACGGCGTGATATTCATTCCGTTCGCCTTCGTGGAAGCGGCGGCGAACATTCTGACCAATCCCGCGCTCGATCCCTTCGGCAAGATTCCTGAATTCAAATTCTGCGCGGCGAAAGTGGAACCAGCGGAGTCGAGGCAGCAAGCGGCAGAGTAGAGGCTTCACGACATAACATCAGGCTCGTCCCGCCCATTGGCATTACTGCGATAATTCCAGTCCACCCGCATAGCCCGCAAAGCCGCTGGCCACGGTGGCGATGCCATACAGCGCAATCAAAACGCAACTATTGTTTTGGGTCTCGAATCTATTATCGCGCAGCAGCGTCGATCATTTGAGCAAGCGCAATGCCGATGCACTTGTGGCCTTCGACAGAGTTGTGGAGACCGTCCCACCAGACCAGGCCCGTGACGCCCCCTTCAATCGCGCGCTTCATCAGAAGAAAGCGTGGGAACTGACCGACGTTCTGTTCGCGCGCGACTTCGGCGATGATTTTTTCCATCCGTATATGGCGCGTGGTGAGGAGCACCAGCGGCGCGTACTGCAAGTCCACGAGCACGACGTCAGCGTTGGTTGCTTTAAGCCGCTTCACAGCGTCGCTGACCATTTCCTTCGCATTGTCGGCAATACCGCGCCACACTGAGTCGTTGCTTCCGAGTTGCCACACCACCAGATCGGGTTTGTAGCGTAGTACGTCGTTGTCGAGACGGGCGACGTTGCTTGGAATGTCCTCCATGATGCGGCCGCTGTTAATCAGCTCGATCCGCGCAGAAGGTCGCAGCCGCAATAGCTCTTGCTTCATCACATCCGGAAAAGCGGCGCCGGATCTAAACGTTCCGAAACCAGTTGTCGACGAGGAACCGAGCGCGACGACGATGATGGTTTTGCCCGCTTGCAGCTTCGCCTTGATGCCCGGGAGCGGCGCGCCGAGCGATAATCCACTTGTAAACGCAAGGCAGGCGTCCGAAGGACTGCTAGGGTTGCCTGGATTTTGCGCATAGCCCGCGCCGCCGCAGACAAACAGGCCCGGCAGCAGCAAAAGCAAAGGAGGAAAGCGCAAGAGGTTGGACATCGGTCTGTCTGCTGGGGTTGAGGCAAGAGGTCGAAGTCTACGCTGAATCATAACCTGCGGGCCAATGTGGGCATCAGTCAGTCGCTGAACCGTGGTTGTCGGCATGGAAATTTGGCCGCCCATTTCCTGCCTTTTTCACGGCAGAAACTTTAGGGCGGGTGGACAGAGGGTAAAGCCATGAAGATCGTTTCGCATATTCTAGGCCTTGCTATTGCTTGCATTGCCATGCCCGCTCTGGCCAAGCCTGCCTATGTCGCTTCAACCGTCAACCTGCGCGCAGCGCCTGGTACAGGCAGCGAAATTATTGCGAAGATTCCCGGCGGCAGCCTCGTCGACGCCAGTGCATGCGACGAAGGCTGGTGCGAGATCAGTTGGCAGGACAAGAAAGGTTTCGCCATCCAGACCGCGCTCAACATGAGCGGCCGAGTGCCGCAACCGCGAGCTGCCGCCGGCCCGGCTTATCGGCAAGGTCCACAGGGACCGCAAGTGGTCGAAGGTCCTGAGGTTATCGACGGACCGGTCTACTACGATCGACCGCCGCCGGTGGTCTACTACGGCGGGCCTTACTACCGCCCTTATTGGGGTTGGCGCCGCCCTTGGTGGTGACGATTATTTCGCCTGGCTGCTGGTACCCAGCACGAGTCCAAGCACAACAAGCGTGACGACATAAGCGAGGATGCCGGCGGGGATCGCGACGTAGAATTTCGCGCCGAGTTCTTGCTCCAGCCCGAACAGCACGCCGGCACCGACCAGCACCGCGGCAAACCGTATCGTGCGGTCCCGGTTCATGGGCGAGACCAACTAGCGCTTGCCATCATTCGACCCGCGCATGTTCGCCCACGGGTCGTTCCGAGGCGCATCGACTTCCTTGCGTGTCTTATCGATCGTTCGTTTGTATTGCTTGTCGAGCGCCTCGGCCTGCTGCTTCTTGTCTCTTTCGATGATCACAAGTGGGTCGTCGTCTTGCTTCTGCGCGAAAGCCGGACTGGTCAGAAATCCCAGCGCAATGGCGCTTACAACAAGTTTTCTCATGGCGGTGTTTCCCCGACGTTTGTTTAACAAAGTTAACATGGCGTCGGAAGCCGCTCAATGCGATGAAATCCATTGCACAATCGGTTTTCCGGCTTGATATAAGCTACGATGACTAGGCGCTTCGGAGGTCTCCGACATGTCAATTTTGCACCACGCAGTGCCACTCGTGGTATCCAGCCTGCCCCGCCACGACTGGACGCGTGAGGAGGTACGGGCGCTGTTCGAGCTGCCGTTTCCGGAATTGATGTTTCGCGCCGCGCAAGTCCACCGCGATAATTTCGACCCATCCGAGGTGCAGATTTCCACTTTGCTGTCGATCAAGACTGGTGGCTGCCCCGAGGACTGCGCCTATTGCCCGCAGTCGGCAAAATTCGACACCGGCGTAAAAGCCGAGAAGATTATGGATCTCGATGCCGTGCTCGCCGAAGCGCGCGTGGCCAAGGCCAGCGGCGCTTCGCGTTTTTGCATGGGTGCGGCCTGGCGCTCGCCCAAGGATCGCGATCTCGACAAAGTCTGCGAAATGGTGGAGGGCGTGAAGGCGCTCGGTCTGGAGACCTGTGTCACGCTCGGCATGCTCGAAGCGCATCAGGCGGAGCGGCTGAGGGATTGCGGTCTCGACTACTACAACCACAATCTCGACACGTCGCCGGAATTCTACGGCGAGATCATTACCACGCGCACCTATCAGGACCGGCTCGATACGCTTAAACATGTGCGCAACGCCGGCATCCATGTCTGCTGTGGCGGCATCGTCGGCATGGGCGAGGGGCCGGAAGACCGCATCGGTATGGTGGCGACGCTCGCGAGTTTGCCGGTGCATCCGGAAAGCGTGCCGATCAACATGCTGGTGCAAGTGGAGGGCACGCCGCTAGCAGGCACCAAACCGCTCGATCCACTCGATTTCGTGCGTACCATTGCGGTTGCGCGCGTCACGATGCCGGCCTCGATGGTGCGGCTTTCAGCCGGCCGCGAGGACATGAGCGAGGAAACGCAGGCCCTTTGCTTCCTGGCGGGCGCCAACTCAATCTTCTATGGGCCGAAGCTGCTCACGACGCCCAATCCGGGCCGCGATCGCGACATGGCGCTTCTCGACAGGCTGGGCTTGAAGGCGATGGGATAGCGCCGAGCACGCTTTATTTCACCACCAGCACCGGACAGGGCGCCAGGCGTACGAGCCGGTCTGCTGTGCCGCCGATGATGCGCTCGAATAGCGCCGAATGACCCATGAAGCCGACCACCAGGAGTTCGGCCTTTTTGGATTTGACGAAAGCGACTACGGCCGCCACGGCGTGACCGGCAACCACCTCGGCGTCGAGCTTGATCCCTTTCTCCTTCGCGATCGCTTGCGCCTTGCTCAGTGCGGCGTGAAACTTGTGGTTTTGCTCGGATTTGATTTCGATGACTTCATCGATCGAAGCGGGAACGTCCGGGATCTCCTCGACAGATATCATATGGAGCGTGGCATGGTGTAACTTGGCGAGATCGCAAGCGAGCGTCAGCGCCCTGAGTCCGCCTTCCGAGCCGTCATTGGCGATAACGATGTGTTTGAACATATCACACCTCCTGCTTGGCGAGGCCGATCTGCGGCAGGAACCATTTCTGCGCGATTACAGTAGGCACTACGGCGCTGCCGATCACCGACGTTAGCAGGACGGTATATTGCTCCTGATCAATGATATTGTGGGTCAGGCCGTAAAGGGCCGAAATCGAGCCGAACGTCAGCCCGGTCGACATTAGCAACGTGGTGTACATGCCCTCGCGGTTGTCGAAGCGATAGTAGCGCGTCAGCGGCAGAATGCCGAGGAACTTAGTCGCCATCTTCATCCCGAGGAAAAGCGCGATTAACAGCGCGCCACTAATGAGCGCTTTGGCCTCAACCAGCGATCCAGCCTTGAGGAAGTAGAACGGCGTTAGCACTGCGAAAGCGATCACCCGCATGCGGTGAGGCAATTCCGGATCGTGCTGAAATGCGGGCGCGAGGGCCATGCCGATGAGATAGGCCGGCAGCACTGCCTCACTGCCGACGGCGCTGGCAAATCCACCCAGCGCGAACAGGATGAGCAAGAGGAATTTTATTTGGGGTTCGCTGACTCGCTGCCCGACAAAAGCAAAGAACCACGGCCCAACCTTCGGCAGCACCGCTACAACGACAATAGTTGCTGCAGCAAAAGCGAGCAGCCAGATCGTGAAAGATGCGAAAACGATGCCGAGCGCCAGCACAGTACCGAGATCGGTAACGAAGCAGGCGGCCAGGATGATTTTGCCGAGCTCGGTCTTATTAAGCCCGGTTTCCACCATGACCGCGTAGACCACGGCGACCGAGGTGGTGGAGAGCGAGATGCCCGCGATCTGTGCCTGCGGCCAGGGCCAGCCGAGCACGTAACGCGCGGCCAGCATGCAGCCGAGATATGGCAACAAGAAACTGACGAAGCCGATTCCGATGCTCGCCCCGAGATTGCGGCGCACCACCTCCATATCCACTTCGGCGCCGGCGAGAAAGGTCAACAAGATGGCACCTAAGCCGGCGAGATAATTCACCCACGGCGTCAGTGGCAGGCCAATCAGATTGCCGCCGAGCGCGCCGACGACAATCTCGATCAGGGCAACCGAGAGTGCCAGCCGAACTGAAATCAACGATGAGGCGAGTGCAAGACCGATCCACACCGCCGATGCGAGCCAAATATTATCCATCATGAAACACGCTCCTTTGCGTGCGTTCGGCACTAGGCCGATGCGGTATCGGAAGCGTGGCAGCGCGAATGGACAAAGAAAATCCGCCTCGCTCGACCCACGATTCCTACCGTTCGTCACGTCCGGTAGGAGTCATCAGCCGTTACGGGCGGTTTCGGGGGACTCCATCCCCATCACGGGGGCAAATTATCGGGCGGCACGCGCCGGGTCAACGGGGAGGCGGCAGACAAGCCGCCGCCTGTGCACTAGACTTGCGAGCAAGAGATTCTCAGGAGGCGCCGATGTGCCATCGCGTCCATGTCATGCTCTCGGCCGAAGACAAGCAAGATGTCAAAAAGCTGTCAGGCATCATGATCCCGGTCTATGCCTCTATCGTGCTGGCCTTGATCGCCGTCGTCGCGGTCAGCGGCAGCTCACCGCAAGGCGAACTGGTCGCTTCGACCGTCATTCCCGCAGCCACGCGCTAAAACAGCCCGCTTCGCCATCTTGACCGATCCTGCTCCGCCCCGCCGCCGTCGCCGACGTGCCTTCGATTGGTCGACAGCAATCGTCGCCATTTTGGCCTTCGCTGCGGCGGCAACCGTGTATGTGCGCGATGGGCGCGAGCATTTCTTCGCCATCTTGTTCGGCGATCTGACGCTGTTCGCCGAGATGCTGCCGAAGGTGCTGGCCGGCTGTCTGATCGGCGCCTTTGTAACGCTCCTGCTGCCGCGCGAAATGGTGGCCCGTTGGGTAGGGCACGAGTCGGGATTTATCGGGCTGCTGATCGCCGCGTTTTTTGGTTTCCTACTCCCCGGCGGCCCGATCACCATCTATCCAGTCGCAGGCGCCTTCCTCGTCATGGGGGCCGATGCCGGCGCTGTGGTGGCCTTTATCGTCAGCTGGACGCTCATCGGTTATACGCGCGCGTTGGTCTGGGAATTGCCGTTCTTCGGTTCGGACTTCGTGATCTGGCGCATCGTCGAAGCGCTTCCATTGCCGATTATCGCCGGCCTGCTGGCGCGCATCGTGGTGCGCGCGGGGTTTGAATACCGCGAGGGCATTAAATGACGCTCGCCATCAACATCCTGTTGTGGCTGGTGGTCGGCGTTCTGGCGTTGATCGCTGCCATGCGAGGGCGCGTATTGCTCAATGATGGCGCGCGCGCCGGCGTGATGGAGTTTATACTCCTCCTGCCGCGTATCGGAGTCGGTGTAATTGGTTCCGGCTTCGTGGCCGAAGCGCTGCCAAACGAATGGATTGCGCCGTGGCTAGGGCCGGGATCGGGATTTTTCGGCGTCCTCATCGCCACGCTTGGCGGCGCACTCACACCGGGCGGTCCGGTGGTTGGGTTCTCGATAGGCGCTGCCGCACTGAAAAGCGGAGCGGGTGCGCCCCAGGTCATCGCTTACACCACGGCTTGGGCTCTGTACGCCATCCATCGGCTTCTCATTTGGGAAGTGCCGATGATGCCAGCGCGCGTGGTCTGGTTGCGCGCAATGGTGTCGTTGCCATTGCCATTCATGGCCGCAGCACTCGCAATGCTGCTCGGGCGGCCATAGCGCCCTGCTCGACGGCATTTTCCCCTCCTGTCGCACATGCTAGCGTGGTTTACCGAAAGGCGGGCTGACACCGCCGCCCGGCGAGGGGACGATGGCGGAAGAAGTAAAATCGAGCGCAGAAGCGCAAGTCATTTCCGACGAACAACTCCGCAAGGCGGAAGAATACGTCCAGCAGGAAGAAGGTGCCGCCAACCGGCTCGCGGGCTGGGTAGGGACCATTGTAACCGGCATCGCCGTCGCGATGACGCTGTTCCATCTCTACGCCGCTTACGACATCGTTCCGACGCAAGTGCTGCGCTACATCCACGTTGCATTCGTGCTACTGCTTAGCTTTCTGCTGTTCCCGCTCGCATCGCGCTTCCGCAACCACGTGCAATGGTTCGACGTGATACCGGCGCTGGCTGGCATCGCGATTATTATTTACGCGCTCTCGGGCGGCGATGAATTCCTCGATCGCGCCGCGGTCCCGGACCGTTGGGACGTGATCCTCGGCAGTATTTTCATCGTGCTCGTGCTGGAAGCAGCGCGCCGCACCACCGGGCCGATCATGCCGGTGGTTGCGATTCTGTTCATCGCCTATGCAATGCTGGGCCCCTATCTGCCAGCGCCCTGGACCCATCGCGGCTTCGACGTCGCGCGCCTGGTCGGCCATCTGTTCATCACGCTCGAAGGTATTTTCGGCGTTGCGGTCGACGTGTCAGCCACGTTGATCATCATGTTCACGATTTACGGCGCGATCCTGCAGCATTCCGGTGCCGGCAAGTTCTTCATCGATTTCTCGCTCGCGGTCATGGGCGGCAAACCATCGAGCGCGGGCCGCGCCGTAGTAGCGTCCTCATTTCTGCTCGGCGGTCCGTCCGGCTCCGGCGTTGCGACCACAGTGATGATCGGCACGGTGGCATGGCCGATGCTGAAGAAAGCCGGCTTCCAGCGGGACGCCGCGGGCGGGTTGCTCGCCGCCGGTGGTCTCGGTGCCATTATCTCGCCGCCGGTGTTGGGCGCCGCCGCCTTCCTGATTGCTGAGTTTCTGAAGATTAGTTACCTCGACGTGATCTGGATGGCGACCATCCCGACATGCCTCTACTACCTATCGCTTTTGTTCATGGTCGAGCTCGACGCGCTGCGTTTCGGCGCCCAAGAGGTGGTGTTCAAGCAAGAAATGTCGATCTGGGAGATGACCAGACGCTACGGCTTCCATTTTGTCTCGCTGGTCGCCGTGGTCGTGTTCATGGTCATTGGCTATTCGCCGATGCTAGCAGTGTTCTATTCGACCATGCTTGCCTTCGGCATGAGCGCGCTGACGGCCGAAACCGCACTCGGCCCGCGGCAATTGCTGATCCCGATGCTCATCATCCTCTGCGTTGCAGCCGTGCTCGGTATCATTCCGGGAGTTGGCACGTCTGCGCCGGCGGTGTTGCTGCAATCTTATTTCCCGATGCTTATGCTGCTGCTGATCGGGGCACTTGCGTTCCTTGGTTTAAGCGCGAAGGGGCAGCAGTTTGTGCCCTCGTCTAAAAAACTGACGTCCGCGCTTGCCGATGGTTCGATCGGTGTGCTCAGCGCCGCAACCACCTGCGCTGCTGCAGGTATCATCGTCGGCGTGGTCACGCTCACCGGGCTTGGGTTGAAATTCTCGTCGATCGTGATCGACTTCTCCGGCGGCAGCCTGTTGATGACCGCGATCTACACCGCGCTGGTGGTCTGGATCATCGGGCTCGCGGTGCCAGTGACGGCGTCCTATATCATCTGCGCGGTGATCGCGGCGCCGGCGCTCATCAAGCTCGGCGTGCCGGACTACGCGGCCCACATGTTCATCTTTTACTATGCGGTGCTTTCGGAGGTGTCGCCGCCGACCGCGCTGTCGCCCTTCGCGGCCGCGGCTATTACCGGCGGCGATCCCTACAAGACCACGATGCAAGCTTGGAAATACACCCTGCCCGCATTTCTGGTGCCGTTCGTGTTCGTGCTCGATCCGCTCGGCGCAGGCCTGCTGCTCAAGATTCCCAAGGGCGGCTCGATCTACGATATCGTCTGGATCACGGCGGTCACCGGCGCCGGCCTCGGCGCGCTCTCGGTTGCGACGCAAAACTGGGCGATCCGGCGCACCACGCCGGTCGAGCGTGGCCTGTTCCTACTGACCGGGCTGTTGCTGGTGTTCCCCAGCCTGCTCGAGGCGATGATGGAAGACATGACAGGCCTCGATATTCCGCATCCGGCGCCTTTCGGTCTCGCGCTCGGCGCAGGCTTGTTGCTATGGCAATGGTTCAGCCGGGAGCCTTCGCCGGCTCGAGTTTCGTAAATGCGTGAGGAATACGTAGGGAGGAAGACAATGAAACGGGGATTCACACTGGCTTTGGCGGCGGCAGCGGCTGCGACATTCGCGTTGGGTGGCGCAATCGCTCAGCAGCGGGCGATCGCAATCGGCACTGGTGGCACCGGCGGCGTCTACTATCCGATCGGCGGCGCGCTCGCAAACCTGATCTCGAAGACCTATCCGAACATGCAGGCGACCGCGCAGGTCACCGGCGGTTCGGTCGACAACCTCAAGCTGATCAATTCCGGGCAGAGCGAATTGGCCTTCTCGATGGCCGACGCTGCACTCGATGCCTTCAATGGCGTTGACAAGTTTAAGGGCACCAAGGTGCCGTTGCGCACCCTGATGGTGCTCTATCCGAACATCATGCATGTGGTGTCCGTTGAAGGCACCGGCGTCAACACGCTCGCGGACCTCAAGGGCAAGCGCGTGTCCACCGGCGCACCCGGTAGCGCCACCGAGGTGATGGCGTTTCGCGTCATCGAAGCGGCCGGGCTCGACAAGGACAAGGACATGAGGCGCGAGCGCCTGTCGGTTGCCGAGTCAGTGAATGCGATCAAGGACCACAAGATTGACGCGTTCTTCTGGGTCGGCGGCTTGCCAACCGCCGGCGTGACTGATCTTGCCGCCACGCCGGGGACGAAGATCAAGATGATTGATCACTCCGACGTTGTCGCCAAGATGAACGCCAAGTATGACAATCTTTATTCGACCGCCGTCATCAAGGCTGGCACATATCCGGGCCAGGACAAGGACAACCAAGTGTCTGCGGTGTGGAATATCCTTGTCACCAGCGACAAGATGTCGGACGAGGACGCCTACAACATCGTCAAGCTGATCATCGACAAGAAGGATGATCTGGTTGCCGTGCACAAGGATGCGGCGAGCTTCACGGTCGACAACCAGGTGGTAGCAAATTCGCCCATCCCGTGGCATCCCGGCGCGGTGAAATACTTCAAGGAAAAGGGCGCCAAGATGTAAGGCCACGCGCCTCGAAGGCAGATCTTTCAAGGTCCCGGGTCTGCTGCGCCCGGGACACGCGTTTCTAGCGCGCGTGCGAAGCGTGCTGGGTTGGCGCTGCGAGGCAGGCGAAATAACCGAGTGCACTTAGTGCAGCGATGCAGAAGCTGACCGGCCAATCGGTGTAGAAGGCCATCGTCAGGCCGAGCCAGGCCTCGGCGGGCGCCAATGCCGCTGACACGAATAATCCGGTCCAGAGTCCGGTGGTCACACGTTGCGCTGCAGCTGGTGGACCAACCATCAGCGTGAACACCAGCAGTACGCCGACAATCTGTGCGCATTCCGACACCGCCAGCGCCACGATCGCAAGAAATGCGGTCGAGACGAAGCGCATGGGCACGCCTTTGGCCTCCGCCAATTCCGGCTGCAGGCTGGCGAAGATCAAGGGCCGCATGATGGCCGCGAGCGCGGCCAGGGTGATCGCGCCGAGTACGGCCAGGGTCGCGATCATGGTGTGATCGACGGCCAGTACGTTACCGAAGAGTAACGCGGTTGCTTGTGTGGCGAACGACGTATGGTAGTGCAAAAATAAGAGTCCGAACCCAAGCGCGAGCGCGAGGACCACGCCGATCGCCACGTCACGGTTGCTGATGCGCTCGCTTAAAGCGCCCATTACGATACCGGCTGCGAGCGTGAAAGCGAGCAAGCCCCACAACGGCGCGAGGCCGATCAGCCCGGCGCCGGTCGCGCCGGCAAACCCGATATGCGACAAAGCGTGGCCGGCGAAAGTCTGCCCGCGTATGACCAGGAAATACCCGACAAGGCCTGACACCACCGCAACGATGCCAGCGGCGACGAAAGCGTTGGTCATGAATTCGTAGGCGAACATGTCAGTGGTGATGGTGTTGGCCGCGCTCGGGGCCATGGCCGTTATGGTCGTGCAAGTGATCGGTGCGCTCGACGTCGCGGCCGCGCGACATCACGAAAATATGCTCATCGACGCGCACCACTTGGATCTCGGTGCCATAAAGCTGCGACAGCACTGGCGCTGTCACCACTTCTTCGACGGTGCCCAGCACAGCCTGACCGTTGCCGAGGTATAGCACGCGGTCGAGCGTACCCAGCAGCTGGTTGAGCTCGTGCGCGCTGAACAGCACCGTGATCTTTCGCTCACGGCAGACTTTGCGCACCACGTCGATCGCGACTTCCTGGTGGCGTGCGTCGAGGCTGATCAATGGCTCGTCCAGCAGCAGCAGCTTTGGTTGTCCGATCAGCGCCTGCGCCAACAATAGCCGCTGCCGCTCACCGCCCGACATGTCGGATAGCGGCCGGGCAGCAAGATCGCGAGCCCCCACCGCATCAAGTGTTTCCTCGATCATACTGCGGTCATGAAGGCTGAAGGAGGGTAAACCCCAGCGCTCGCCATTGAGCGAACTAGCTATAAAATCGCGCCCGCGCACTCTCAAGTCGGGCAGGACCGTTCGCAGCTGTGGCAGATAGCCGATCGCCGGATTTCCGCGCTCGGGCGTCTGGCCGAATACCTTCACGCTACCGAAAGCCGGCGGGAGCAACCCGAGAATGGCGCGCATTAGCGTGGTCTTACCGGCGCCATTTGGGCCCAACACGCCAATGAATTCACCGGCCTCAATGTCGAAGCTCACATCCGACAGCACAATGCGGCTGCCGATCTGTAGCGTAACGTGGTCGAGCGCAATAACGCTCACGAGTTTGGCCCGTTCAGCGCCTTGTCAAGCGCGTCCAGCTCACTGAGCACCCAATCCTGGAACGAGGTGTTCGCCGGCATCGTTTCAGTAACACCGACCACCGGCACTTTGGCTTTGTAAGCGATATCACGCAGCCGTTCGGTCAGCTTCTCGGATACCTGACTGTTGTAGATCAATACCTTTACCTTGCGCTCTTTCAGGTCGCTCTCGAATACGGCCAAATCGCGCGCGCTAGGTTCGGTATCGTTCATCATTGCAAGCTGAAAGCGTTGATTGCGCATGGTGAGCCTGAGCGCTTCGGCCATCGGGCCGAATACCGGCTCGGTCGCGGTCACAGCCGTCCCGGCGTGTTTTGCCTTCAGTTGCACAACGCGCTGTGTGATGCGTTCGAGCGCGGCAAGGGTCGTCTTGAGGCGAGCGGTATAATCCAGCGCGTGCGCGCTGTCCGCTTTCGCGAGCGCCTCGGCGAGCGCGGTTGCCACAGCGAGCATAGTGACGGGGTCGTACCAAAGATGCGGATTGTCACCAGGCTTCCGGCCAGTAAGTTGCGCGGCGCTGATCACCGTGCGGCCCGTGCGCGGCGTTGCAGCCAGGAGCTTGTCCATCCAAGGATCGTAATTGGCGCCATTGAGGATAACGATCTGCGCGGCCGAAAGTTGACGCACGATACTTGGCGTGGTCTCGAACAAATGCGGGTCTTGGTCCGGATTGTTCATGATGCTGACGACCGCAACTCGGTCGCCGCCGATCTGCCGGGCGATATCGCCGTAGAAATTCTCCGCCGCCACGA
>DASSLE010000135.1:0-2297 GCA_035689725.1 Pseudolabrys sp. | reverse complement strand
TGGAATGTTCCAGCTTTCGTACAACGCGACGAGAAAGAGATATGCAAACAGAACGGCAAGCCCCAGTACAATCCCCGTGCGCCCGCCCGCGACTTTTTCCTGAAGTGCGGTCCCGGTCCATTCAAAGCTGTAACCCGAAGGCAAAGTCGCAGTCGAGACACGCTCCATGGCAATGAGCGCCTGACCAGAGCTATAGCCGGGCTTCGGCGCGCCGTTAACCACCGCGCCGCGATAGCCATTGTAACGCACTACGGTCTGGGGCCCTTGCACGACCCGCACCTCGGCCAGAGCGTGGACGGGCACCATCGCGCCTTGCGCGTTGCGCACGTAAATACGATTGATGTCTTCCAGCTTGTCCCGGAAGGTCGTCTCGGCCTGGGCGTTGACCTGCCAGGTGCGGCCGAACACATTGAGGTCGTTGACGTAGTAGCTGCCGAGCGTCGATTGCAGGGCATTGAAAATGTCGGTGATCTTGACGCCCAGCACCTGCGCCTTCTCGCGATCGATGTCGAGATAGATCTGCGGCGTATCCGCGGCGTAGGTGCTGAACACACCGGCAAGTTCCGACTGTCCATTGGCCGCCACAAGGAGGCCACGCAAGGTCGCTGCCACTTCGGTGGGAAGCTGACCTTGTAGTGCCTCGAGCACATATTGGAAGCCGCCGGTGTTGCCGAGGCCGAGGATCGGCGGCACGTTGAATGGAAAGGCCACTGCACCTTTTATCGCCGCCAATTGAGGCCGCAGCCGCGCGATGATAGCCGTCGCGCCTTGCGCCGGATTGGTCCGCGTTTCGTAGGGCTTCAGCCGGATCACAAAGAAGGCCTGGTTCGAGGACGTGACGTAATCGATAAAATTCAGCCCGACCACCGAAAGCACGCCTTCGACGCCCGGAACCGGCAGGACGATGTCTTCGACCTGCTTGACGATGTCCTCGGTGCGATTGACGGATGCGCCTTCGGGCAACCGCAGCGCGGCGAAGATGGCGCCCTGATCCTCTTCCGGCAGGAAGCTTTGCGGGGTCCTGCCGAACAACCATGCCGACGTGATCAGCACTCCGGCGACGACCACGATGCCGAGGATGGAGACACGCACCAGGCGCCTTACCACCGATACGTAGCCGGCACGGACGCTCTCGATTGCTCCCGACACATAGCGCATTAGCCCCCGCGTGGTGTCACCATGCTTTAAGAGCACGGCGCAGAGTGCCGGGCTCAAAGTCAAGGCATTGACCGCCGAAATCAACATCGACACCGACACCGCAACAGCGAACTGGCGGAACAGTTGTCCGCTGATCCCGGGGATGAATGCAACCGGGACAAACACAGACAACAGAACGAGCGTGATGGCGAGGATTGGGCCAGTGATTTCGGCCATGGCCTTCTTGCAGGCGTCTGGCACCGGCAAGTTGGGATTCTCCTCGATTGTTCGCTCGATGTTCTCAACGACCACGATCGCATCATCGACCACGATACCTATGGCGAGCACGAGAGCGAGTAGAGAGACCGTGTTGGCCGAATAGCCGATGGCGAACACGACGGCGAATGTACCGATGATCGACACCGGCACCGCAACCAGCGGGATCAGCGTCGTCCGCCATCGGCCTAGGAACAAAAACACCACGATCGCCACGAGCACGATCGCCTCGCCGAGCGTCCAAATGACCTCTTCGATCGTGGCGCTGACGAACACTGTCGAGTCGTAGAAAACGTTGTATGCGAGGTCCTGCGGGAACCGCGTCGCAACCGAGGTCATGGCCTCGCGGACGCGCCGGGTGACCTCGACGGCATTTGATCCAGGAGTTTGATAAATGCCGATGGCGGCTGCCGGCGCGCCGTTGAACCGGCTGTAGCGGTCCTGCGATTTAGCGCCCATTTCGACGCGGGCAAGATCTTTCAGGCGCACGATCGAGCCATCAGCATTGGTGCGAATGACGATGGCGGCAAATTCCTCCTGGCTCGTCAGCCGTCCCTTGGTCTTGATGGTGAGCTGGACCTGCTGGTCGCTTGTGATTGGCGCGGCGCCGATGCGGCCGAGCGCCGCCTGGATGTTCTGGCCCTGTACCGCTGTAACGATATCGCTCGGCGTCAGGTTGAGCTCGTTCAAGCGGTCGAGATCGAGCCAGATGCGCAATGAGTAATCGAGTGGTCCGAACAGCGTCGCCTGGCCGACGCCCTTAATGCGCGCCAGCGTGTCGATGATGTTGATCGTCGCGTAGTTGCTGAGATAGAGCGCATCATAGGTCTTCTTTGGCGAATAGATGTTGATGATCTGCAGCAAAGCGGCTGATTTCTTGCGAA
>DASSLE010000134.1:0-9862 GCA_035689725.1 Pseudolabrys sp. | reverse complement strand
CGGCGGCGGCGGTGGCGGAGGCGCAGGCCGCGATTTTTCCATCGAAGGCAGCAACGCGCCGTAAGCGCGCACCGCGGGGCCGAGCCGCGGCCCTTTCGCCCTTAGCGGACAATTCGGCCGCACCCGCCTTTGTCCGCTATTGGAGTAACAGCGGACAAAGCCGGATTTTGGCGCGAGATGGTTTGTCCGCTTTTGACCCAAAGCGGACACTAGCGAAATGTCCTCAAATATGTGCCGGAAAAGTTCGAAACAGAACCATTGCCGGTGCAGATCGTTTATCCCTCCTCGAAACTATTATCGACCAAGGTGCGCACATTTATCGACGAGTGCGCCGAAAAACTTACACAAGTTTCATTTGAGTGAGGCTCCCCATCCACATTCATGTTATCGGGGGCTGCCGCTTACGCCGCTACTCATTGCATCCTTATAGGCTCGCTCGGCGCCTTCCGCGACCAGCCGCTTCGGTTCGCAGTTGTTTATAGCTTCGCCGCTGGTTGCGTTCATGCACGCTTGATAATCTGCTCTCGCCTCAAGGAACTGGTTTCTTGCGCCGTCGAGGGAGGTAGTGTGCGACTCACAGCTGCCAACTAGCAGGGCAATAAAAACAAAAGCTAAATTCCGCATCCTTCAGCCCTCAATGGGGACCGCGCAATGTCGTTGGGGATTATCACGCCGGAGAATACGGAAAACCAGTCTGACTCCGCGTGGAAATCAATATCCGATATTGCTAGTTTGCGGACAAAGCAGCCGCACCGGCGTTTGTCCCCTTTTGGAGTAACAGCGGACATTCAGATCAGAAGCCGCCATGTCCGCTAATGACACAAAGCAGACATTGCGCCAGCGCAATATGAAAAAATGCCCTGCACGTTTCGTGCAGGGCGGTGATGCAGTCAAGTCCTAAGGGGGAAGGTTGTGTATTCAGTGCACGATCATGCCCGTGAACACGTAGGCCTGGAGCATAACGAGGATACCGACCAGACAGGCCAGTGAGATCGAGTGGAAGAACACGAAACGCAGGATCGATCCCTCATGTCCGAACCAGTTGGTGGCGGTCGATGCGACGACGATTGACTGCGCGTCAATCATTTTCCCCATGACGCCGCCGGAGGAATTGGCGGCTCCCATCAGAATGGGTGAGAGGCCCAGTTGTTCGGAAGTTACCTTCTGGAGATTGCCGAACAGGATGTTCGAGGCGGTATCTGAGCCAGTCAGGGCGACGCCGAGCCAACCCAGCAACGTACCGAAGAATGGGTATAGTACGCCGGCGCCAGCAAAGGCGAGGCCGAGAGTAGCATCGATGCCGGACAATCGTGTAAGGGTGCCGATCGCCAGCATGGCGGAAATTGTGATGAGCGAATAGGCGCAGACCTTAATGGTCTTGCCGTATTCCGCCACCAGCCGCACCGGCGAGAATCCCATCAAGAGGCCCGAGATGATTGCTGCGATCAACATTCCAGACCCTGTGTAAGACAGCCAAGTGAATGCGAACACCGCACCTTCTTTAGTTGGGGTCGCCACGACCGGTGCAACCTTGTTTATCATGTTGTGCAGGCCGGGGACTGGATAATTCCAGGTCGCGTAGGCATTCAGGACGCCTTTGACCGCGTTAGTGCCCCACGCCAATAGGATCACGCAAACGATGATCCACGGCAGCAGCGAAAACCACACCTCGGCAGTCGTCGGCTTCTTTGACGACTTCGCCGGCTTCTTGCTCATTGTGGCGGCTGAATCATCGCGACTGCGAAGGGCAGGGGAGGTCCAGATGACCTTCGGTTTCCACACCTTCAGAAAGCCGATCAGGCAGGCCATCGATATTAGCGACGCGCCGATGTCGACGATCCATGGATTTATGTAGTTGGAGATTAAAAATTGCGGGATCGCGAAAGAGACGCCGGTCACTAGGATCGCCGGCCAGATCTCTTTCATGCCGCGGAAGCCCGCAAACGTCCAGATCAGCCAGAACGGTACGATTAGCGAGAAAAACGGCAACTGGCGGCCTACCATGGCGCCGAGGAGAAACGGATCGATGCCGGTGACGCTCGCGAGGCCTGCTATCGGTGTGCCGAGCGCGCCATAGGCGACTGGAGCAGTGTTAGCGATTAGCGATAGGCCCGAAGCCGCAAGGGGCGAGAAACCAAGTCCGATCAGAATTGCGCCTGTGACGGCGACTGGCGTACCAAAACCAGAGGCCCCCTCGAAGAAGGCACCGAAAGAGAACGCTATCAGCAATAACTGCAATCGGCGGTCTTCAGTCACGCCGCCAATGGTGGTCTGTAGGGTCTCGAATACACCCCTTTCGACGGTCAGCCGATAGAGGAAAATAACATTGAGAACGATCCAACCGATCGGGAAGAAGCCAGTGACTGCGCCGAGCACCGTTGCGCGCAGCGACATGTCGGCCGGCATAGTAAAGATGACGATAGCAACCAGGTTTGCGACTATGAGCGCAATGACCGCCGCGATGTGAGCCTTGACCTTATTCGATGCGATAAGAACAAGGAGCGTCACGACTGGGAGCGCTGCCGCGCCGGTTGATAGAACTGTATTGCCAAGTGGATTGTAAATTTGATTCCACATGCTTGTGCCCTAAGTGCTGCTACTGCCAGCGCCCCTAAAGGCTTGTAAGTCTAGTCGCAGTGCATGGAACGTAAATTGCGCGTAAAAATTCCCAAGTCTTCTTGAATGTCCTCTACAAAGCGGACGTAACTAGGCTTCGGGGGAATGTCCGCTTTCGGAGTAAAGCGGACATCGCGGTTTATGCAAAGTTAGTTGCTACACGGCCAAGCTTGTCTAAGCGCCTCGGCAGCTAACTTATTGAAATTTTCATGCAGGCGAGCTGGTCGTGCGTCAATGTATTGTAAGACGATCCGGACACCTTGCATCTTGGTAGCACCTTTGGGCGCACATGCGCCTGCAGCAAATTCAACAAGTGCTTGTACCGCGCCAGCACAATATCCCTGCAAAAAGAGGTCATCTTTAGAAATGGAAACATAATTACGACACCCAACTACATTTGAGCTGGCGCTCAATGGATCTTCCGCGAAGGCTTCGCCGCAAGTAAGAAACAGCCCCGTTGAAAGCACGGCGGCATATCGTATCGTCGTGAGCATCTTTGCGAGCAATCTCATAGCCGCCTCCAGTGGCCGTTGTACCGAGCTTCTTAGCCTACGGATGTCCAGTTTCAGAATAACAGCGGACATCATTCGGGCTAGTCCCAATGTCCGCGAATGACCCAAAACGGACACGCCTGGTGACAAATTTGGAGCCTCGTGATCCGTACGGGCAGAGCCATTGTGATCCTGCCTCGTTCAGTCAGGGACCTCGCCACTGCACATTGGAACTTTGCCATTGCAGTCGCTCGATCCAGCATCATATGTCGAGAGCATGCTCGTCACAGCCGTCGTTTCCAATTGTGGCAATGTGGTGGTGGTGCTGGAGTGAAACTAATGCGTGGCTTTGCTGGCCTGCTCGCCTATCTTGTCGGAGTTTCGGCAATGATCAGTATCGGGGTCGCCGGTCTGATGGCGCTGCAGTCACCCATTGAACGAACGTCGTCTGCACCAACCGTTGCGATCGATTTGCAGAAAGAGCGTCTCGCTAAGCCGGTCAAACAAATAATAGTCGGTCAAAAAAAGACGCACTCCAATCAGAAGCACCAAACGGTGCATGTAGCTCGTAAGCAGTCGCGCGAAGCGCCGACCACGGGTGCGGGTCGTGAGGCATACGGGTACGCAGCAGAAGAACCGCGTCGTCGTATCGATTTGAACCTTTCCATTTTCGGCCACTAAGACACTATTTAGAAGCGCGTCTGACACCAGTCGTGACGTTGCAGCCTTGCGTCCGACTGCCGCATCCAGAAATTAGAGTAGCACGGCCGGGTCTTGTAGCGCGGCCGGATGTAGGACGTGGAACTGTGAGGTTGCCAAGGCACGCACATCCGCCGTGTGCGGGCAATCCAGCAATGCGGAGATTTCGCCGAACACCGCGCCCGGCTCAGTCACCCTGGCGATCTCAATGCCTTGCCTAACGACTGCGACATTGCCTTTCCTGAGGATCAGCAGCCGGTCCGTCTTGGAACCGTCGGCAAGCACCGTCTCGCCGGCCTGGTAGATTGTGAGCGGAAGCGCGGCGACGCTCTTCTGGAAGCTGGCGGCGGCATCGATCCACATAGATTCCCCCTCGGTGGGGCGAGAGCGCGTCGGAAAACGCAACGCATAATTTTAGACATGGTTCCGTGGTCTGTCACGGCCAACGAAATCATCAAGTGCAATGTCACGGTATCTTTGGGTTCCGCCTGTAGCGTAGTACCAAATACAATTGAAATTTTGCCACAGTTCAAGGCTTAGTAAATAAGTAAGAACCGCTGCTTATGTTTTGCTGAGGTTTTTAAGAATCCCCCAAAAACGCCAACGTAGTTTGAGGAACGCCCCAACATGTCTTTTCGTCCCACACGTCCAATGATCAATTGCGCCCAATGCGGCGAGCACCTGTTTGTGCCGCAATGGACCGAATACGTTGATGAGTACCGCGTGCGGCACCTTTGGGAATGCGAGGCATGCGATTATGCCTTTGAAACTGCCGCTACTTATACGGCAGTGGCGGCATAGAATCCGAAGGCACCGCCAGTAGCAATCACTGCGGCCCGCATGTGATTAGCGGAAAAATTTGACCTTAATTGCATGTACGTCCTCCATGCGGAAACCGGCCATTTTAAGATCACGAGTCCCTCCGAGTAATTAGATAATTCTGGCGAGCGACGCACCATTTTGTCCGTTATCGGACCAACGCGGACAAAGCTGGATTTTAGCCCGCGATGGTTTGTCCGCTAATGACGCAAAGCGGACATTCAATTGGCATTCCGAGATGCGGTTGCGCGGGCCAGCGCCGCAAGGCCGGCGCGCGTGTCGGCTGCAGGTTTCCACCCGGCATGCATAAGTTTGCCGGGATCGGCGACCAGCGTTCCCCCCAAGCGTTGCCATTCCTCGGCGCGGCCGAGGGCTTTTGAGGCGAGCGCAATTAACGCCGGTGGCACAGGCAACAATCTCGGCCTCCGCCCTTCGCCCTCACGTAAGGCTGTGACAATCTCGGCCAGGGTCAGTGGCGTAGGATCCGCCACAACGTATGTCTCGCCCTTGGCGGCGGATGACGCCAGTGCAAGGTGAATGGCGTCGATCAGGCTCCGCCGCGCCAGCAGCGATCGGCGGTTGTGGCAAAGGCCCAGCGGCAGCGGCCACGGTTCTCGCGCAAGTTCCATCAGGCGCGCGAAATTGCCCTTAACTCCGGGGCCATAAATCAATACCGGCCGTAGGATCGTGAACGGCACGCCGGCGGCGCGCACGGCGTCCTCGGCGGCAAGTTTGGAGCGTCCGTAAGCGTCAGTCGGCCGTGGCGCATCGGTCTCGCGCAGAACCTTATTGGATGCCGGTCCGCTCTGCGCACGGATCGACGACATGAAGATCAGGTGGCCAATGCCGCTGGTTTTCGCGGCGCTTGCCAGTTCCGCGGTAGCCAGGCGATTGACTCGGTCATAGGCTTGCTCGGCAATCTCCGGTCCGGCGTCCGCGATGCCGGCTAGGTGAATTACCGTC
Source organism: Pseudolabrys sp. (assembly GCA_035689725.1). Classification (GTDB taxonomy): domain Bacteria; phylum Pseudomonadota; class Alphaproteobacteria; order Rhizobiales; family Xanthobacteraceae; genus Pseudolabrys. The sequence goes on along the minus strand of DASSLE010000134.1, from coordinate 4,274 downwards.
TCGACATCTCTGAGCAGCGGCCGCCATTCGACTGGGCGCGTCAAATCCGATACGGCAATCACCTCTACCGACCGAGGGAATATGTCCGCTGGCTGCCGCATCGCCGCTCGCACGGAATGTTCCGCGTTAGCGAGCTCGGCGACCAAGGTGCGTCCGATGAAGCCCGATGCACCAGTCACGAGTATGCGCGTCACGATTTGCCCCGACCAAACACGAGCACAAGCTACCTATAATTGTCGCGGCCCCCACGCGGAATGTCCGCTTTTGGGGGATGAGCGGACATTACTGGATTTGGCGCGAGATGGTCTGTCCGCTTTTGACCCAAAGCGGACATCGGCCGAACGCTCAAACGGCCTGTTTCTGTAATCACACCGAGGCCTTTTCCACTGCAGGTTTAAGCCGCTACGATGTCTTGTCCTCAGCCTCGGGGTGCAAATGAGACGGCGCAAATTCATAACGCTTCTCAGCGGCGCGGCGGTCGCCTGGCCAATTGCCGCGCATGCGCAGCAACCCGAGCGGACGCGACGGATCGGCCTGTTGGTACCCTTCAACGACGACCGTGATTCTCGAGTGCAGGAGTACTTGCCGGCGTTCAAGCAGCGCCTTCATGAACTTCGCTGGATAGAAAACCGTAACATTCGGTTTGAATACCGGTTCACAGGCCAAAACGTCGAACGCATCCGCATCGGGGCTGAGCACCGACCGCACCCTTGTCCGCTATTGGAGTAACAGCGGACATCGCTACGAAGATCGGTACACCCTGTCAGTTCAAAAGCGGAGGATCAAATGGACCGAAGACTTTTCATTGCCACTGCATCCACAGCCACTTTTGCGCTTGCTGTGCCCGCAGTCGCCCAAGAAAGTGGAGCAAAATCGCTACCAGAACACTTTGCCTCGACGTTGAGCGCACACGACATTTCTTCCTTCGCGGCGCTCTTTGCGGATGATTACGTCAATCATCAGGTGAGTGCTGCTGCTCCTCCGCCTCCGGACAAGTCACCCAAACAAGCCACCGTTGGCTTTTTCGCAGCAAGGCTTGCGGGCATTCCAGACCTCCAGGTTGCGGTAGAAGCGACAGTGTCCTCCAACGACATGGTGGCTGCGAACTTCGTCTACACAGGCACACACAGGGGCACCCTATTCGGGGTCGCCCCGACTGGTCGCTCCCTTCGCTTCACGTCCTGCGATATTTTTCGGGTGAAAAACGGACAGTGCGCTGAACATTGGGGCATGGGTGACATCGCCGGCGTTCTAGCGCAGCTGCGAGGTAGCCACCCATAGCGTTCCATTAGCCGAACACTATCCCGCTGCCGCTGCTCGGACGCGCCGACGAGGTGATCGAATAGCTGTACCGTTTGCTTCGGTGCATGAGTCCGCTACCATTTCGACCGCACCCGCCTATCCGGATGAATAAAAGCTACATAAAATTTGTTGCACCTAGTTGGACTAAGACGTTTGTTTTGGTGTTCTGCCTTTCGCCGAATTATCGCCACCAATAGGGGACATCATGAAAACTCGGTACACAGTAGCGTTGTCGATGCTTGCTGGTGCGGCACTCGGTGCTGCGGCAATCCAGGGCCTTCACGCCCAAGCAAAACCACCTGCCTACGTCGTTGCTGAAATCGATGTGACGAACCAAGACGGCTTCGTCAAAGAATTTGGGCCTGCGGCCGTGAAAGCACTTGGCGAAAATGGTCCTGGATACAAAGCCATCGCCCGCGGTGGAAAGACGGTAGCGATCGAGGGGACACCGCCAAAAAATCGCATCGTGATCAACGCCTTTGCAAATTTGGATGCGGCCTTGGCAGCGTATAATTCCGATGCCTATAAGAAAGCGCGTGAAGTCGGCAATAAGTATGGAACGTTCCGAATTTATGCGACCGAGGGCGTAGCGCAGTAGGTCCAATCATAGCGATTACGGTAGAGGCCGCCTGAGCTGGCGGCCTCCTTATTGCAAGCGGCATCGGTCGCTATTGGCACTTAGCGGTCAATCCGACCGCACCCGCGTTTGTCCGCTATTGGAGTAACAGCGGACATTGTTCGGCACTGGCGCTGAATGGCTAGTATCCCCTTCAAGCAGGCAAGTTAAGCCGTTAAAATAAGGCGCTCAACAGACCCACAGACGCAACGGGTTGTCGAACCGTTATTGTAAGGGTTGTCCGGGTGTAGCTTCACGGAGGAATCTCATGGCCAGGATGTACATCGACTGTCGTCAATACCCGAGCGAAAAAAACTGCTCCGTTTCAATTGCCGCTGACACTAGGAAAGAATTAATCGACGCGGCAACCCAACACGCGGTAGCGGTGCATGGCCACAAGGACAGTCCAGAACTGCGCGAACAGATTGGCAAGATGATCAAAGAGCAGGCCTAGTTTGGACATTGCTCCTTGGATGTTGGTATTTGGTATGCAGCGGACGCGCCAACCTTGCGCGAATGTCGCCTTTTGGCACTTAGCGGACAAACCAGCCGCACCAGCGTTTGTCCGCTATTGGAGTAACAGCGGACATTGAACGGCCGTGACGGTGGTTGGCTAGGTCGCGAATGGCCCAAAGCGGACGTGGCAACAGCTATGCCTGCTTTCGCTCAACGCGCGCCGACACTCGCCAACTCGGCCTTTCATCAGGCAGTTATTACGTGCTTCACATGGTGACATTGTCAACGGCCGTGACGATCGCGTCTGCGTTAATCCCTATGGCTTGGAGCCAGGGCGCGCCGATCGTGGTCGGCGTTCTTGTATTGACGATCTGGCTTGCCGCGATAGCGCCGCTTGCGATGGCTAGTTACTATATGATCGCGCCCGGCATCGCGCTCGGACGGCGCTGCGTCAACGGGCTTAAGCCCCGAATTCTTAACTTAACCGGTACTGTGCAACGGCCCACATTAATCTCAGGGCTCGGTCGCGTTACTTGTCCGCTTTCAGACAATAGCGGACAAAGTTGGATTTTGGCCCGGGACGGTTTGTCCGCTAATGACCCATCTCGGACATCGCGCAAATAGTTTCACGGACGAGTTTATGAGTTCACTTCCTAAATAAGCTTGGCAGACTGGCTCCGCGCCTCAACGAGACGCGAGGCGAGACGCGAACGCGTTTGATCAAGGTGGAGCCTAAAAATGAAAAAGAGGTCGGAGTGCCGCATTGGAACAGCACTCGCCACCCGATCAATGTCCGCTAAATCACTTTGGAGAACTTCTACTTGGGGGACGGTAAGCTCCACCTGCAGCGCTTTTTCAACAACTCTGAGGCGCCGATATAGCTTGCGCAGGCGTTCTTGGACAAACCACCCGTACAGCCTGGGCGCAAAACCAAAGACCGGGAGGACAATCGCCAACGTTGCAATCAGCAGCGCAATCGTTCGTTGCGTATAGATGGCCATCCAAAAGGGCAGGTATTTTGGCAGTAGCGACGGGCCGTTCTTATAGTAATCGACGGCAATTTGAGCCATGGGGTATCCTGGATCGATGCTCATGGGAAATTCCCCGCTTCGCTGAAAAAGCCCCGGCCCACCATGTTCTTCTTTCATTGTTTGCGACAGGAGCTGGACAATTGCTGGATGAAGATCGTCACGGATTAAGACCTTGCTCGTGGTTCCGAGAAGCGTCACATCATTGGCTGGATTGGGCGGATCAATTTCAATCACGCCCTTTGGCAATACCAGCCGAACTAAATCTGGAAAAATGCGGGTGAAAGCCTCTGTCATTGGAAAGTCCATAAGCCGAACGCTAGGATTTGTTAGTAAGGCTTGAACGGCCGGCGCATCTGGCCCAGCATTAAACCACGCTGCATCAACTTTTCTATCTTTCAGTGCGCCAACCGCTTCAAGTCCTGCGAAAGGCAACAACGTCGCCGTCTCCGAGTTCACGCCGCCTTTGCTAAGGATTCTCTCGGCGGAGTATCGAGTGCCACTCCCTATCGGCCCTACGGCGATGCGTTTGCCTTTGAGCTGCGACAGGCGGTCAATCGGTTCAGTCGAGGAGTAAAAGACCCAAAAAGGAACAGTGAAGATGGGTCCTAAAGACAGCAGCCCCGGCGCATGACTGCTGTCCGAGAAATCTCCCGTCACAAAGGCGATATGAACGCCGGATTTTGTATCCTCTAAAAGCCTGAGGTTTTCCACTGTCCCAGCAGTCTCGCGCAGCTCTACCGCGACTCCGGCGCGGGCTAATCTCTCCCGATATCGCTGGCCGAAATATTCGAAAGAAGAACCTTTGAAAGCCGTGGCAATTGTAATTACTGACGGCGGTGAAGGAACGAAATAATCCAACGCAAGCCAGC
>DASSLE010000133.1:0-11551 GCA_035689725.1 Pseudolabrys sp. | reverse complement strand
GCAGCAGCGAACACCGCTGGCAGGTGAATTGATCGCCATCACCGAGCACAGCCTCGACGGCGCCGGCAATTTTCGCTCGTATTTGCTAAGCAGAGATCGCGTTACGCGCTTCAGCGTCAAGCGCACCGACGATTTCGACGTTAGCGACTGCGCGGTTCTTCCGCCCGACGACTTATTGTTGCTTGAGCGCCGCGCTTCGCCGGCGCGTGGAATTGCCATGCGAATCCCAGATCGACAACATGGAAGGCATTGCCGTGCACCGCATCGCGGGCGGTGAAACTATCGTCACGGTTGTATCGGACGACAATTTTTTCATTATCCAACGCAATCTACTACTGCAGTTTGCGATCATTGGGCGGTGAGACCCCTGTCTTGTCATCAGCGGGCTTGTTCCGGTTATGGAAAGCGGAGAGCGCTGTGCCTCGAGAATCGAAATGGCCGGGACGAGCCCGGCCATGACAAATCACAACGTTGCTGATTGCCTCAGCCCGCCTTGGCTTCGCGCTTCTTCACGATCTGGCGCTTGAGTTCTAGAACCCGGGGCGCCAGTTCATCGTCCTTGGCCTTGAGAAGGAATGCATCGAGCCCGCCGCGATGGTCGACGGTCTTGAGCGCGTTGGCCGACACACGCAATCGGATTCGGCGGCCGAGGGTGTCCGAAATTAGCGTGACGTTGCGCAGGTTCGGGAGGAACCGCCGCTTGGTCTTGATGTTGGAGTGGCTCACTTTGTGGCCGACCAGTGGCTTTTTACCGGTCAGGTCGCAACGCCATGACATGGCTCAGTCCTCGAAAAACATCGGCGCGAGAAAGCGCCAATCTCGGTCAATAGTCTAGGTTAAGATGGGTGGACGTATAGAGAGCGGGAATAAAGGCGTCAAGCCGAGCAACTCGACGCAATTTAAGGGTTTTTCGAGCCTCCGGGCCGGCGAACACAGATTCGACGAAATCCGCGCCGACGAGATGTCCGTACCGCAAGCCATCACTCATTAACTTTGCGGCATGGCTCCGCGCTCAAGGATTCGCTTGCGTGCTGAACTTCGCGGCCAGTGATATGATTGCTTGGCCGATCCACGGAGCGTCCGCCAGTGCCGGCGCGTGGAAGGATTGAGTATTGCATCAAGTCATACAACGCTCGCTGTTGACGTCAGGTGCGCTGGCCCTGCTGGTACTCGGCTCGGTTGTCTCTGTGTATGCACAGGCGCGGCTTGAAGCGCGCTACTCAGCGACGATCGCCGGCGTTCCGATAGGCAATGGAAGCTGGACGATCGATATTACCGATACCCAGTACACTGCTGTGGTAAATGGAACGACTTCAGGATTATTGCGCGCATTTACAGGCGGCCAAGGCAACGCCACCGCGCGTGGCACGCTAAACGGGGGGCAGCTGCTATCCTCGATCTACGTTGCGACCATTGGTGGCCGCAAGAAAATCGACTCGATCCGAATAACCATCCACAACGGCAATGTAAAAGACTTCAAGGTCGATCCACCATTGGATAACGACCCTGAGCGTGTGCCGCTCACCGAGGCGTCCCAGCGAGGCGTTTTCGATCCGATGACTGCTTCGCTGGTGCGCATGCCGGGCCAGGGAAACCTGCTCGCACCGGAAGCTTGCCAGCGCACACTGGAAATCTTCGACGGGCGGCTGCGTTACGACATACAATTCGCCTTCAAGCGCATGGATAAGGTCAAGGCGGGGAAGGGCTATGCCGGGCCAGTGGTGGTTTGCGCGGCATACTTCACCCCTGTCGCTGGGTTTGTCCCGTCGCGTGCGGCGATTAAATACCTCTCCAAGCAGCGTGAGATGGAGGTATGGCTCGCACCAATCGCCGGAACCCGCGTGTTGGTGCCGTATCGGGCGCAAGGACCGACACCCATTGGCCAGGCGGCGCTTGAAGCTTCCGAATTCGTCTCGGTTTCGGTGCCGGCCGGGACCTCGGCCAATGGTTCGAAGACGCAGTGACTCAACTCGCTTGACTCTTCCGCTGCGAGCGAATCCACGATCGCGTTAACTTTTAAGGGGATTTAAAAGCGCTTGAATCGGACCCACACTACTCCATCTTGTAGCTGTGCAAGCCGCTCTCGCCACATGTCGCCGTGAACGAAGCCGTACAGCGCCGGAGTCAGTGATTCGAGCGCGATTCGTTCCAGACTCGTTCTAAAACTTAACCACGCACATGTTCACTGTCGCATTGTGATACAGGAAGCCCGTGGGAGGGCCTGTTCGAAGGCTCTGCCACCAGTCTGGACGCGTAATGGCGATTTCTTTTTCCCCGCAATCTGCCCGAGCATCGCGAGCCCGTGGCGCCGGTGTCACGGCAGTGCTGGGCCCCACCAATACCGGTAAGACCCATCTCGCCATCGAGCGCATGCTGGCGCATTCCTCCGGCATGATCGGGCTGCCGCTGCGGCTGCTCGCGCGCGAGGTCTACAACAAGGTCGTCGACCGCGCCGGAAAGGACGCGGTCGCTTTGATCACCGGCGAGGAGAAGATCAAGCCACCGAACCCGCGCTTCTGGGTTTCTACCGTGGAAGCCATGCCACGCGACCTCGACGTGGCATTCCTGGCGATCGACGAAGTTCAACTCGGCGCCGATTTCGAGCGTGGCCATGTATTCACGGATCGGATGCTCAATGCCCGCGCTCGCGAGGAAACATTGGTGCTAGGCGCCGCCACGGTCCGGCCAATGGTGGACAAGCTCCTGCCCGGCGCGCATGTGATCAGCCGGCCGCGGCTATCGACACTCACATATGCTGGCGAAAAAAAGCTCACGCGGTTACCGTCGCGATCGGCTATCGTCGCATTTTCAGCAGAGGAAGTTTACGCCATTGCTGAACTGATCCGCCGCCAGCGCGGGGGTGCCGCGGTCGTGCTGGGTGCACTTTCGCCTCGAACCCGCAACGCGCAGGTCGCCCTGTACCAGTCCGGCGATGTCGACTATCTGGTGGCGACCGACGCTATCGGGATGGGGCTTAACCTCGATGTCGATCACGTCGCCTTTGCTTCTGACCGAAAATTCGACGGCTATCAGTTCCGAAAATTAAACCCGGCCGAACTCGCTCAGATCGCCGGTCGCGCCGGGCGCGCCACGCGCGACGGTACCTTTGGCACGACCGGACGCTGTGATCCATTCGAACCGGAACTGGTGCAGGCTCTGGAAAGCCACAACTTCGAACCGCTTCGCCTGCTGCAGTGGCGCAATACGGATCTTGATTTTGCTTCGATCGGTGCCTTGCAGGCCTCCCTCGCTGCTACGCCAAACGAGCAGGGACTGACGCGTGCCCCCATTGGTGAAGACATCCTGGTTCTGGAGCATGCCGCGCGCGATGAGGATGTACGCGCGCTCGCGAGCAACCCTGGCTCAATCGCGCGGTTATGGGACACTTGCCAAGTTCCCGACTACCGCAAAATTGCACCTGCGACCCATGCCGAATTGGTCGTCACCCTCTATGGATTCCTAATGCGAGAGGGTAACATCCCCACTGATTGGTTCGCTCGTCAGGTTGCCCATGCCGACCGGACCGACGGCGACATCGACACTCTCTCCAACCGGATCGCGCATGTCAGGACCTGGACTTTCGTTGCCAACCGGCCGGATTGGCTCGCCGACCTGGATCATTGGCAGGGGGTCACGCGCGCCGTCGAGGACAAACTTTCCGATGCGCTGCACGAACGTTTGGCCGAACGTTTCGTGGACCGCCGCACAAGCGTGTTGATGCGGCGGCTACGAGAGAACGCGATGCTCGAAACCGAAATCGGAAAGTCTGGCGAGGTAAAGGTCGAAGGTCACATCATTGGCCGGCTCGACGGCTTCATGTTTGCGCCTGATGCCTCGGCCGCAGGCTCCGAAGCCAAGGCACTGAATGCCGCTGCCCAGAAGGCGTTGGCCGGCGAGATCGAGGCGCGTGCGACCAGGCTGTCACAGACGTCCAACGATCAGATTGTCCTGGCCGCCGACGGCGCCTTGCGCTGGACGGGTGATCTTGTCGGCAAGCTGATGGCCGGCGACGACACTTTGCGTCCGCGCGTGCGTATCATCGCCGACGAGCATCTCACCGGGCCGGCGCGCGAGCTTGTGCAGACGCGGCTCGATCTCTGGCTCAAGACGCATATCGAGAAGCTGCTGGCTCCGCTGTTCTCGCTCACCGCAGCAGAAGACGTCACGGGCATGGCGCGCGGTGTCGCGTTTCAACTCGTTGAATCGCTCGGCGTGCTGGAGCGGCAAAAAGTGGCGGAGGAAGTCAAAGGGCTCGACCAGCCAGCGCGTGCCACCTTGCGCAAATATGGCGTCCGCTTCGGGGCCTATCACATCTATTTACCCGCGCTCCTCAAGCCTGCGCCGCGTGCACTTGCGACGCAATTGTGGGCGATCAAGCACGAGAACCCGGAGGCGAAGGGCGTCAGCGACCTGCTGCATCTGGCGGCCAGCGGCCGTACCTCGATCCCGGTCGACAAGGACACACCGAAGGCGCTTTACCGCACCGCCGGTTATCGGATTTGCGGCGAGCGTGCGGTGCGCGTCGATATTCTGGAGCGGCTCGCCGATCTTATCCGTCCGGCGCTCTCCTGGCGCGAAGGCGCCCCAGGTCCGAAGCCAGACAGTGTATTCGACGGGCGCAGCTTTCTGGTGACCGGTGCGATGACGTCGCTCACCGGCGCGTCGGGCGAGGACTTTGCGTCGATCCTGCGCTCGCTCGGCTATCGCATGGATCGCAAGCCGAAACCCGTCGAGCCGACCGTATCGGTTCCTGCAGTGACCGATGCAACCGCTCCTGCCGATGTTGCAGAAGCGACAGGGACGGCAAGCGAGGCAGCGCCTGCCTCAACAGCGGCCGCGCCCCCGGAGTCCGCACCAATCGAAGCAGCATCAACGCAAACGACTGAAGGGGCTATAGCCGCTGACCTGCCATCGCGTTCATTGCTGCCGGAGCCGGAATTCCTGGCGCCCGGAGCTACTCCATTAGTGCAAGACCAGATGCCCGCAACGGAAGAGGCTGCAAAGCCTAAAGTAGTGTCCGTCGAAGCCATGGCCACCGCGCCGGCTGTGAAAGATGCCGCTCAGGCGGGTCCGATTGAAAGCAAGCCGTCCGAGGAGGTGGCCTTCATCGAGGTTTGGCGGCCGGCTGGTCGTTCCGAACGGCGCCCACATCGCCCTCGCCGCCCGCAACGTCCGCAGCAAACGCAAGTTGCGGTATCCGAGTCCGGCACTGCGGTCGCGACCTCGCCGGCAGAGGGTGCGGATGCATCGCCCGCTTCCGAAGCTGCTCAGCCGTCGCCTGGCGCGCGCCGGTCGCGTCACGACCGCGATCGCCCAGACCGCCAGCAACGTCAGGACCGCCATGAGCGGCAACAGCGGATGGAGCGCCAGGGCGAGCGCGGCGAAAAAAACGATCGCGGCCCACGTCGCGAACGGCCGCGCCGCAATCGAGATGAAGGGATCGGCCGCGCGGAGCGCGAGGAATATTTTGCGAAGCCACATGGATCCGACCGCCGCGACAAACAGCCGGATCCCAATTCGCCCTTTGCAAAGCTTGCTGCGCTCAAGCAGCAGCTCGAGCAAGGTGCCAAAGAGCCGTCTTGAGAACGGGTGCCCAAGGTCGGGATCGCCAACGCATCGACAAATGGCTTTGGTACGCGCGCATGGTGCGCACCCGCAGCGATGCCGCCGCGCTGACCACGGCGGGGTTCGTGCGGCTGAACGGCAAGCGTATGACCGCCGCCAGCCATCCGGTGCGGATTGGCGATGTGGTCACGCTCGCGCTCGATCGCGCGGTAAGGGTGATTCAGGTGGAGGGTCTTTGCGAAAGGCGCGGCGGCGCTCCGGCCGCACGCGCGCTTTACCGCGATTTGACCTGAGATTCCGCGATCGAGGCCTTCATTTTTCGCGCACCGTTAGGCTAGGTCCGCGGTGGCGGGCGCGCTGGTTGCGGCCTATCTGTCGTTACGTTACGCAGCGTTTGCGAGCTGTCCGGAGCTGGGAATGACCTACGTCGTCGTCGAAAACTGTATTAAATGCAAGTACATGGACTGTGTGGAGGTATGTCCGGTCGACTGCTTCTACGAGGGCGAGAATATGCTCGTCATCCATCCCGACGAATGCATCGACTGTGGCGTTTGCGAGCCGGAATGTCCCGCCGAGGCGATCAAGCCGGATACTGAGACGGGGCTTGAAAAGTGGCTGGAACTGAACGCCGAATACGCAAAGACCTGGGCTAATATCACGGTCAAGAAGGACGCGCCGGCCGACGCCAAGGATTGGGACGGCGTGCCGGACAAGTTCAAGAAGTTCTTTTCGCCGAAGACTGGAACTGGTGACTGACCTGCCAACCCGGACCCCGGCACCACCGCCGCTGCGGCCAGGCGCCGCTTTGTCGGAGGGCGTTAACCGATTCGACAGAATGGCGAGATTGTCGCATGGGAATTGCTGTTTTGCGTGGCGATAACACTTTGATTCCGCCTAAAAATGTGCTATATATATAAAAAATCGGCAGATAATGACTTTGCCACCGGTCGCTCCCCCCTTCGGGAGCATTATTTTTCGGTGGCGGAGTCCCCAGGTTCCCGAATTAGAGGGCGTGAGTTCCACGCGTGAGCAGTGGCAGGAAAAACGCGTCATAAATCGAAGAAAGGTTCCGCCGGCATGAGCCGGGGGCCGAAAAAGTCTGCCGAAGCGCGGCGGACCTCCCACGCCTCACGCGGCACCGCCCGCGGTGGGGCTCCCGCAGCCAAGATGGCCGGCAGCCGCAAAGGCTCCGGTGAAGGAGTCATGCCTGGAATGACCAGCAATAAGAAGACTACCCAACGACAAGGCTTCAAGACCAACGAATTCATCGTTTATCCCGCCCACGGAGTGGGCCAGATCGTGGCGATCGAGGAGCAGGAGGTCGCAGGTGCAAAGCTTGAGCTGTTCGTCATCAACTTCATAAAGGACAAGATGACGCTGCGGGTTCCGACCGCCAAAATCGTGTCGGTAGGCATGCGCAAGCTTGCCGAGGCACCGCTGGTCAAGCGTGCGCTTGAGACCCTTAAAGGTCGCGCGCGCATCAAGCGCACCATGTGGTCGCGCCGGGCGCAGGAATACGAAGCCAAGATCAATTCCGGCGATATCGTAGCCATTGCCGAGGTCGTGCGCGACCTGTACCGGTCAGAGACCCAGCCCGAGCAATCTTATTCGGAGCGGCAGCTATACGAAGCCGCGCTCGATCGGCTGTCGCGCGAGATTGCGGCGGTGCAGCGGGTCACCGAGACCGAGGCGATCAAGGAGATCGAAGCGGCGCTCGCCAAGGGCCCACGGCGCGGGCCAAAGCCAGCTGAGGAAGCTGGTTCCGACGAGGGCGTTGAGGAAGAGGCAGCATAAAGGGTCTGCCCACGACGAATATCGAAAGCCCGGCGCTTGCGCCGGGCTTTTTCGTTGGGTGAGACGCAACTTGCCGCCGGTTGCCCCATTTGTCTGCCTGGCTAGAATGCTGTCAATCACCCGTGGATGCTCAAGGAGTAAGTTAAGTAATGACCGCCATTCGCGGCTATGTCGCGCCGACCGATGAACCCGATGCGCTCGGCGTGCATTCGCTCGATCAGTTTGTGCTGGCGGTGCCCGACGCCTCGGTAGCGGAGGACTTCTATGGCCAGTTTGGCCTCGACGTGCGGCGCAACGGCAATACTCTGGCAATCAAGACCTTCGGTCACGAGCATCGTTGGGGATTGGTGGTGGAAGGCGCCAAGGCCAAGGCGCTGCATCACCTTTCATTTGGCTGCTACGCCGACGACTTGCCGCGATTGAAAGCGCGCATCGAAGGGCAGGGCGTCAAGCTGATCGATCCGCCGCCAGGCTTTGAAAGTAACGGTTTCTGGTTCCGCAACCACGAAGGCGTGCTGATCGAGGTGAAGGTCGGTCCGAAAGTGTCACCCGACAAGAAATCCGAAAGCCAATGGATTTCCGTACCCGCCGGTGTCGCTGCCGCCGGCGTCCGGGAAAAAGCGCCGCCGGTGCGCCCGCGTCGGCTGTCGCACGTGCTGACTTTTACCCGCGACGTTGGCGAGTCGATCAAGTTCTACGAGCGGACGCTGGGCCTGCGGTTGTCCGACCGCGCCTCCGACCTTGTTGCCTTCATGCACGGTATTCACGGCAGCGATCACCATCTCCTGGCGCTGGTCAAGTCGATCGCTCCTGGCTTCCATCATTGCAGCTGGGATGTCGCCAGCATCAACGATATTGGCCTTGGCGCCATGCGCATGCATGACAAAGGCTGGACCAAGGGCTGGGGCCTTGGCCGCCATGTGCTCGGTTCCAATTATTTCCACTATGTGCGCGATCCGTGGGGCAGCTTCTCGGAATATTCCTGTGACATCGACTACATTCCGAAGGAAGAACGCTGGCCCGCGGCTGACCATAAGCCCGAGGACTCGTTCTATCTCTGGGGCCCAGATGTGCCGCGCGAATTTACGATTAACTACGAAGGCGGCGAGAGCTAAACGTCGTCATCACTCCACGACAATCTTCACCTTCTCGCCCGGCTTCAATCGATCATGCGGCCCGAGACCATTGAGTGCCCGAAAACGGTCGAGCGAGGGATCGCCTGTCGCCATGCGATGTGCGAGCTTATCGAAGGTGTCGTTTGCGCCAACGGTAACGACTTTCAAATGGAGCGGCTTCACCTGCTCGCTCTCCTTTAGGGTCATTCGACGGAAGCTCGAGATGGATTCTCGAAACTGGCGATCGACCTGCGCGGTCCTGGCTTTGGCGGCGAAAATAAACCGATAGACGTCGCTGCCGAAACGCACGGCGAAAATACGGAAAGACCAACTTCCACCGCCAGCCGTTGCGGTCGCCGTCAGAAAACCGTTGACGGCAAATTCCTCAACGCTTGCAGGATCGACATTCTCCATCCATCCCGACTTTAGGTAGTCTGGCAGCGATTGCTCGGCGGGCACGCTGACCACATCGAGGCGCAAAGCTTCGCCTCCGCCCTCCTTGAGTCCGAGAACCGCCTGTGCCGTGTTGTCGAGCGTGAAGCCCGGCGGAGCGACAAACGTAAAGCCAAGCTTGGGATGGAGAAAATGTCGGCCGCGCGCAAACCCTTCGCTAGGGTCCTCGCCATAGATGAGGCCGTCGAGACTGCTGAGGTATTCGGTGCGATCGCGTTCGCCGGCGCCGGGGCCGCTAAAATGGCGGGCATTGGAAAGCGCGTTTTTCACGCGATCGGGTGTCGCCGGATGGCTGGAGAGAAAATCGAGCAGGCGCGGATCCGCGCCGCTGGCAGTGGCCTTCAGATCGGCATTGCGCTGCATGTCGGTCAAGAACCGTGAGGCGCCGTACGGATCAAATCCTGCACGGGCCGAAATACCGACTCCAATGCCGTCGGCCTCGAATTCCTGCGCGCGCGAAAATGCCGCCAAAGTAAGTTTCGACTTGGCGAGCGCCAGCGCTCCCACTTGCGGGTCACTAATCACATCATTGACCACGTGATTGATGATCGCGACCTCTCGGGCCTGCTCCTCACGGATCGCCGCATGGCGTGCAATCACATGACCCATTTCATGCGAAAGCACGGATGCGAGCTCGGCCTTGTCATTGGCGAGAGCAATTAATCCGCGCGTGACGTAGAGCCGTCCATTCGGAAGTGCGAAAGCATTGATTGCCGGCGAGTTGAGAATGATAACCTGATATTTCAGGTCTGGCCGCTCGGATGCTGCCACCAGACGGTCGACAGTTTTTTCGATCATTCCATGCAGGCGCGCGTTTTGATATTCGCCGCCATAGGAAGCAAGTATGCGGGCGTGCTCGCGTTGAGCTGCAGGCTCGTGGTCTGCCTGCGAAGACGTCTGCGGTACTGGCAGCGAAACTAGCTGCTGGTCCGGCGTGCTGGTACATTCGGCCAACAGCAAGCCCAGGATGGCAGCGATTCCGAACGCGCGGCCCGCGGTTCCGATTATTGGCCTGGCCATGCCGCTCTACTCACAATGATCTTCACTGGGCGAGTTCAATCTGTTCAGGCGCCACGGTCTGGATCACGGGACCGCTGTACTGTTCGATCCAACCGCGTACCCGAATTGGATGACCCTCCAACCCGTTTCGGATCGATGCCCGCGGCGGCGAATTCCCGCCGGTGACGCTTGGGAATGGTGACGGTAAAGTCGCGGGTCCAGCGCCATCCGAGATTGAAATATATTGTGGCGCCGTTTTCCCGCACCGACAAGACCTTGCCTTCTACCAGCACAAATTGACCCCGCGCTGCCGCAATCCGGGCGATATTTTCTGACTGCAACGGGGCGAAATTGGGGTCGGCCCGCTGGCCCCGGTGCGACATGCGTGCGGTTCGCTCAGCGCTTAACAGCACATCGGCGCAGGCTTTGTCACAAATCCTCGCCGATACCCGCGCCTGATCTTGCTCCAGCATCACTTGCTGGACCGATTGTTGGCTATCATCGACATAGACCAAGGCAACCGTTTGCTCATAGCGGTCTTGCTCGGGGCCGAGTTGCTTCAGTCGCACGTCGCGTTCCTCGACAAGTGATTGCAGCGCGTTGCGGCTTTTGTCAGTAACCTCGATCGCCGCCAGTCGCAATTCGCGGCCATCTGCAAGCAACAGCGTGCGTCTATCGCGTATGCCGGCGACAATCTCAGTTTCCATTGCAGTGAGTTTGCAGGGTTTCTGGGTTGTCATACTGCACATGAGAGCTGGCAGAATTACAATGGACCAAATTGCAGAGTGTATCTGGGGCGGAAAACGTTTCATGAACCGGCTTGTCGAAACTCGTCGGGCAAATGCGTCAATAGAGATGGCGGCCACGCCCCGAAGCGCTAGTATGTCCCAAATAGTTTAAGAGCAATTATAGCCGCGGGGAGGACATTCGATGCAAACGCGCCGCGCTTTGCAAAGTCGCCGAAAATTCATGACCTCAGTTGCCGCCGCCGTCGCGGTGGCCGCGTCCGGAGCGCATGGCGAGGACAGCCACTGGCCCGATCATCCGGTACGGATCATTGTTCCGTATCCAGCGGGCGGCTCGACCGACGTGCTTTCGCGCATACTGGCCGAACGCATGAAGGAAATGTTTGGGCAGCCCTTCGTGATCGAAAACCGTCCGGGCGCGGGTGGAAATATCGGTATCGCGGCGGTCACGGGCAGCCCACCCGACGGCTACACTATCGGAGCTGCGACCATCGGGCATTTCGCGATCAATCAGTATCTCTATAGCAAGATGCCGTATGACGCCGAACGCGACATGATCCCGGCCTCTCTGACCTGGGAGCTGCCTAATGTCTTCGTGGTTGCTACCGACCATTGCCCTGCTAAGTCGGTGTCTGAATTCATCGCATGGGCAAAGCAAAAGGGTCAGGTCAGCTTCGGCAGCCCCGGTGTCGGCACCTCGCCGCATCTTTCCGGTGTGATGTTCGTCAAGCGTACCGGTATCGATGCAGTCCATGTGCCCTTCCGCGGTGCGGCGCAGACCATCCCCGCGATGCTTGCCGGCGACGTCAATTTTGCCATCGATAATCTCGCATCCTACGTCCCAGCTATCAGTTCCGGAAAGATGCGCGCGCTCGCAGT
>DASSLE010000132.1:0-2500 GCA_035689725.1 Pseudolabrys sp. | reverse complement strand
CAGATCATGCTTTATAGTCCGCGACGGCGGCGCCTGTTCGTGCGCGCTCGCGCTGACACGGCGGCTAAAGGTTTGCTATGCGGACGCGATGACGTTCTATTTCGCCTATGGCTCCAATATGCATCGCCTTGCGATGAAGCGCCGTTGTCCATGCGTCCGTGCGGTCGGTCCGGCCGTGCTCAACGGTTATCGCTTCTTTGTCGGTCTCGATGGCTGGGGCTCGGGTTCGCCAAGCGCGGGCGACACTGTGCACGGCGTACTGTGGCGACTGACGCCGCGCGACATTGCGGCGCTTCACGCCTATGAATTGCTGCATCAGGGCCTCTACGATGTCCGGTACTTGCCGGTACGCCACGGCACGCGGTGCGTGCGCGCGATGATCTATCTCTTACGGCGGCGCGCAACAGGCAACCCGCGGCCCGGTTATGTCGAGATGATCGCTGCTGCAGCCCGAAGCTGGAAATTACCAGAGTCCTATATCCGCTCCGTAGAGCGCTGGTCCACTTCGCGCTGGACCGGTGCGCGCATTTTCGACGCGGGAGAGCTTGCGTGAGCGGCAACATCATTCGCCACGTTGTTGTACGCGGTCAGGTACAGGGCGTCGGTTATCGGGCCTTTGTCGAGCACGAGGCGCACCGGCGGGGGCTGCATGGTTGGGTGCGCAATCGCCACAATGGCTCCGTCGAGGCAGTCTTCGCTGGCCCGCGTGCCGCTGTCGAAGCCATGGTTGAAGTGTGCCGGTGCGGCCCCATCTCCGCGCGAATTAATGCGCTCGATCACCGAGAGGGCACGGAAGCTGATCTCCTGGAGCGCGTGGAAGGGGACGTATTCTCGGTGCTGCCCACCATTTGATCTGTTGTTTGTCCGAACAGCAGCTCGAACTCACGACGCAAAATCATGTCCACTTCGGCCATCGATACCGGGATGCCGATATTAGAAAGGCTGGTCACGCCGTAGCGTTTTTCGCTGACCCCGCACGGCACGATACCGGAAAAATGCGACAGGTCCGGATCGACATTGAGAGCCATGCCGTGCAGCGTCACCCATTGTTTCACGCGGATACCAATAGCAGCAATCTTGTCCTCGTAGCCTTCGCCATTTTTGGGCCGGTGCACCCAAACGCCAATACGGTCTTCGCGCCGCTCGGCGCGTACATTGAAGGCGGCCAGCGTGCGTATGCTCCATTCTTCCAGCGTGGCGACAAACCGGCGCACGTCCGGGCCACGGCGCTTGAGATCAAGCATAACATAAGCGATGCGTTGGCCTGGCCCGTGATAAGTTATCTGTCCCCCGCGGCCACTCTCGTGGACGGGAAAACGCGCCTCGATTACGTCGGCGAGGTTTGTGCTGGTGCCCGCCGTGTAGAGTGGAGGGTGCTCGAGTAGCCAAACAAGTTCAGACGCGCGTCGGGCGGCGATCTCGGCGGCCCGGGCCTCCATAGTGGCGACCGCCTCGTCGTAAGGCACCAGGGAATCGCTAACACGCCATTCAACCGGCGCAGATCCTGCCGGTGCTGGAAGGCCAATTACCAATGTGTTTCGCGCGTTAACCACTCATTCACCGTAGCATAATGACCCGATGCCTGCTCGCCGTCGCACCTGACGCGCAATAGGGAACACACGTGGCCACACTCGACAAAGTTGCCGTCGAGATCACCCTGGTGCTTGGCACCACACCCACGCCCAGCCATCAAGTGCTGCGGCTCGGCCACGACGCGATCATTGAACTAGACGCCATCGAAGAGGATGCTCGCGAACGGCAACCGTATCCCGTCAATGTCGCCGAATTGCTTCCGCGGCCACCTGATGCGTTGAACGGGCCGCCACAAGGGCCTGAGGCTGCACCAAAATTAAGTCTTCGGCCGGACGGGCGGCAGGCCTTGTCCCTCAATATCCTATTTGTTACATGGTCCGCCATAATCGGGACGCGGGTTTCGTCCTTCTCCCCATGCGGTCGTGGCGGAATTGGTAGACGCACTAGCTTGAGGTGCTAGCGGGGCAACCCGTGGAGGTTCGAGTCCTCTCGACCGCACCACCCAAAGGTCAACCTCCTGTTTCTATTTAGTTTTCGACGATAAACGCCGCACCTTTTGGCTAGGTGCGGCGGAGTTTGTTTCAGATTCGTTCTGAAGTTTGCCCATCGCATGACATGCAAGTCGCTTGCGGTCAGCCGCTTGCGTGTAGAGCGAAGCCATCGCCGTCCCGGTCCATCCGAATATCGCGTTTAGCTCGGCAACAGTTGCGCCATTCTCCGCAGCCCGCGTCGCGCCAATCTTTCGGCAGCCGTGCGCTGACCTGCTCGACAATCCCGCTAGAGTGCAAGCCTCTTTGAATGCATTGCCGAAGGATTCTTTTTTGAATGGTTTGCCTTTGTCGCCGCAGATAAAGGCAAGCTCGCCAATCGGTCCCGCGTTAAGCGTGCGCTGCAATACCTTTAGGATCGGAAGCGTTACGGTTACTTGGCCTTGGCTCTTTTCCGTACGCAGCGTCGCTACGCCGTC